>NZ_VMQU01000140.1 GCF_007714205.1 Mycobacterium helveticum
ATCCCTTGCAGGAAGGGCACTTCCGCGCTACGACGCGGCCCTCAATCCATAGCCGGCTGAAAAATCAGGGTCAGAAGAAGGCGACGATCCCCTCTACGCGCGCATCTTTGATGAGTCAACGCGCCCGCTGGCGGTGTTCGATGTCACCGAATACACTGACCGCGATGCGCACTGGAACGCCGAGGCGTCGGACCCATATCTGCACTGGCTCAAGCGGTCCAGGGTACTGCGCAAGATCATTCATCGACTACGGGTTCTTTGCGGGACGCAGCCCGGCACCGCGGACGGCCATCCCGCCGGTGGCGCACCGTGTCCCGGCCTGACGCGGTCGTGCCAGGCGGACGCACGATGCCGTTTCACGCAGATGCCGTCGCAGCAGGGCGAGCAATCGCGCGCGCATTTCCGGTGCGCGCCGGGCAGGGCGCGAGCCCGGGCTTGCGCCGGATCACGTGTGTGCGCCGGCTCGTGGCCGGTCTTATGCTTATCGCCATCTTGACACGCGCCGGCACTGGGGACGCCGGCGCGCAGGCACGAAAAGTGCTGTTCGAGCAGCCCGCCGTCGACGACCTGGCGCGGTCCTTTCTGGTTCCGGAGGCGGACCCGCGGCACCCCATTCCGCCGCCGGCGGACCGATTTATCCTGATTCTCTGGCAACCCAATCCGAAACGGTCTGACGGGACGCTGGTTCCCACGTCCTGGAGCGCCGGCGACAAGACCGGCTTTTACCCCACGCCGCCGCTGGGACATCAGCTTGGCTTCGAGGACCGCTACGGAACGACCACGGTCCAGGCCCAGGGCGGAGTCGTCGGTGCCTACCTGAACGCCCAGGAGGTTTCGCCCGCAACCGACTTCGGCGGGCTGATGATCACCCCGCAGTTCCGCTGGAGCAATGCATCCGCGGCACGCCCATTTTCCGACCCCGCCCGGGCGCTGTTGGTCTCGCTCGAACTGCAGGTGCCCACGGCTTCCGACGCGAACCGGCCCGGGAGCGGTGCCTTCGTCTTGGCCGACCTGGAGTTCACGGACCGGAAATCGGGGACGAAGCTGAGCTACGGCTCAAAGCTGTTCTTCAACGGCCACGGGGATTCGAACAGCTTGGACATCGGCTTCGACGCGCCGTCCGAGAGCATTATGGTCAACGCGCCGGACGAGGACGGCAGTCCCACCCTGCTGTGGGTGCCCGGGTCGGATCATTTCACCGGAACGCCCTGGCGCGGCTGGCGCACGTTCTCCTATACCGTCACGGGGCGCGCCTTCAGCTTCGCCCTCGACCGGGTCAGGGACCGGTATCCGAATGCGAACGCTTCACAAGATCCGGCCGACTACCGGCTGACCATGTTTCACCTGAACGCCGAGGTCAGGCACGGTGGTGGTCCGGCCGAGCTGGGCTGGTCGATGAGGAACGCCAGGATCGTTCTTCAGGACGGCGGATCGTGATCCAGGTTGCGACGCCACGCCTCGGGCAGGGATCGGTGCGGTGCCACTTCGGGGCAGTCCGCGGCGCCGCGCCGGCTCGTTGGAGGCGTGGTGGTCGAAGTAGGTCAGTACGTCGTGGCGTCGAGGGTGCAGGGTGCGGCCGAGCTGGATGATTCCTCCAGCGGGCCTGTTTCCAATACTTGTGCGGCTGCTCGCGCGTGGCTACAAGGACTTGGCGTAGCGGCGAACGACCTGGGCCTCATTGAACGTGCTCGCGTGCTGCCGGCCGTGGTCGTCCTGACCGAAGAACGTCCACTGCTTGGGACTTTTCTGCGGCTCGCCGATCATCTTGACCTTGAAGGGCAGGTGGCTGGGCTCGATCGTGCCGATCGTGTCGCCGACCCGGATCTGGGACGGATGGATCTCGGGTGCGTCCATCCAGTTCTGTACGGTCATGTCGCTCGTCCTTTCTCACCAAGAGTTGCGCGCGACGTTGCGCGTCGCGTACCAGGAATGGATTCGTCCCGCACGGGCGCCGGGCCCGTCTCCGCGGTGCGTGAGGTCTCTGTCAATCGGTCACGGCCGCTTCGGCAGGAGCGGAAAGATCATCCGGCGAAGACGGACCGCAGCTCACGTTTGCGCTGCGCGCTGCGCGCACGATGTCCTCACTGGTCCGAAATTCTTGGGTGTCCCACTCGATGCGCGCGACGGGAAGGTCGGCCGCTTGCCGCAACACCATCGTTGCGAGAGCGGTGGAGGTCCTGCACGGTACCACCAGGAGGTTGGCGCAGGCCTGGCTGCCGACGACCAACATCAGACGCTGGCGAACGGCCGCCTTGCCGGTGTCGCCGTTCCGAAGCCGGTTCAGCGCGTCCAGGTCCGGAGAGCTTTCCAGCGACGTCCAGTTGACGCTGATGTCGATGATTTCCCCCAACCGGGCGGACAGGGCACCGACCAACTCGGGTAGCTCGGCCGCGATCGAGGAGGTGTGCGGCCACCACGCCCCGTCGAGCGGCGAACCCAGTTCGGCCGCCAGGGCAAGCCGGACAGGGCTGGCCAGGCGCCGGCCACGCACGGCCCGGTTCATGGTGCTGAGATCGCCACGACTGGAACCCGAACCGGCGCCGCCGCTGGGCGACCCGCGCATAACGTCCGGTGACCCATCGACGATCCCTTCGCTTCCGGCTGACCCGGCACATGAACGTGAGGATCGACAAACAACCTCAGTCGTAGACCACGATTTCGGATGCGCCCGCAGGAGCGCCCGAGATTCACGTCGGCTTATGTAAAGCTCACCGTCGATATTACACCCCACGGCCCAAGATCGGGCTGGTTGAGCTGTCACGGGTTTGCCCGGGCACCAAACCTTCTCCCGCGAGCGTGAGTGTCTGCACGGCGACACACCGCGGTGCGCGTACACATGCGCACGCTCGCCGGCCGGGACAGACGGCTACAGCAGGTAGCGGTACGCCGGTGAACCCGGCGCCAACGGCTCGACGTGGATCTCCGTGGCCCGCATCCGGGCCAGCAGCCCGTCCAGGTCGGCGGCCGAGCCCAGTTCGATACCCACCAGCGCCTCACCGGTCTCGCGGTTGTTGCGCTTGACGTACTCGAACAGGGTGATGTCGTCGTTGGGGCCGAGCACCTCGTCGAGGAAGCGGCGCAGCGCACCGGGCTCCTGCGGGAAGTCCACCAGGAAGTAGTGCTTGAGGCCGAGGTGGACCAGCGAGCGCTCCAGCACCTCGCCGTATCGCGAGACGTCGTTGTTGCCGCCCGAGATCAGGCACACCACCGTGGATCCGGGCTCGATGTCGGCTTCCAGCAGGCCGGCGACCGACAGCGCGCCCGCCGGCTCGGCGATGATGCCCTCGTTCTGGTAGAGGTCCAGCATCGCGGTGCACACGGCCCCCTCGTCGACCGCGGTGATCGACACCATGTCACCGGCGGCGGCCAGCGCCGCGTAGGTCAGCGCTCCCGCGCGCCGCACCGCGGCTCCGTCGACGAACTGGTCGACGTGATCCAGCGTCACCGGCTCGCCGGCGGCCAGCGCGGCCATCATCGCCGCGGCCCCGGCCGGCTCGACGCCCAGCACCGACGTGTTCGTCGTGCGCTCGGCCAGGTAGGTGGTGATGCCGGCGATGCACCCGCCGCCGCCCACCGGGACGACCACCAGGTCGGGTTCCCCGCCGAGCTCGTCGAGTTGGGCGAGGAGTTCGACGGCGATCGTGCCCTGCCCGGCCATGGTCCGCGCGTCGTCGTACGGGGGTACCAGGGTGGCGCCGGTGCGTTCGACGTCGGCCAGCGCCGCCTCGGCGGCGAGGTCGTAGGTCGACCCGCCCACGATCAGCTCGATGAACTCCCCGCCGTGGTAGCGGATCCGGTCGCGCTTCTGCTTGGGCGTCTTGGCGGGGACGTAGACGCGGCCGCGCACGCCCAGCCGCCGGCACGCATAGGCGAAACCCTGCGCATGGTTGCCCGCCGAGGAACACACCACGCCCGCGGCCAGCTCCTCGTCGGAGAGCTGCACCAGCAGGTTGTAGGCCCCCCGGATCTTGTAGGACCGCACGATCTGCAGATCTTCGCGTTTGAGGTAGACCCGCGCGCCGGTGATTGCCGACAGCCGATCGCTGAGCTGCAAGGGGGTGGGCGTGACCACCGCGGCAATGCGCTTGGCCGCGGCGTCGACGTCAGCCGCGCACAGCGGTGACACGCCGGGGCTCTGGCTCAGGTCGGCGGACACCGATCAATGGTGCCATGACCACCGGGGCGGGGCGTCCACCCTGTGGAAGTCAGCTGACGGGGGTCAGCACGAACACCGGAATCTGGCGGTCGGTCTTCTTCTGGTAGTCGGCGTAGTCCGGGTACGCCGCGACAGCGCGCTCCCACCACACGGCTTTTTCCTCGCCGAACACCTCGCGGGCGTCGTAGTCGCGGGTGACGCCGCCGTCCTGCAGCTCGACCCGCGGGTTCTTCTTCATGTTGTGGTACCAGACCGGGTTCTTCGGCGCCCCGCCGAGCGACGCGACGCACGCGTACTCGCCGTCGTGCTCGACGCGCATCAGCGGCGTCTTGCGCAGCTTGCCGGTCTTGGCTCCGACGGTGGTCAGCAAGATGATGGGCATTCCCCGCAAATCGGCGGCCTCGGTTCCACCGGATTCGGCGAACTTCTCTGCTTGTTCGCGCGACCAATCCCAGGGCGACGGTTCGTACTCTCCGGTAAGTGGCATGCCCGCTATTTTACGGCTGAATCCCCCTGCCGACGTCGCGCCGCGGCGGCCCAGCCCGAGAAGTCGGACTACCGCGCCCGCGCCAGCTCCGCGATCTCGTTGACTCTTCTTGTCGCCGTGGCGATCTCGTCGGCGAACTGCCGGCGGCGTTTGGCCACGTCGGCCCCGCCTGAGCCGTCGATGAGCTCGCGGTGCCGGGCCAGGCGCAACCCGGTCTTGAACAGCTCCATCGACCTCGACTCGGCGCTGGCGATGCGGCGCTGCAGCTCCCACTGCTTGCCCACCTCCAGGCACTCGGCCAAAAAGGCTTCCTCGTCGAAAGATTCGTCCTCGTAGGCGGCCAGTCGGTCGGCCACGATGTGGTAGGCGTCCAGGAACGGGCGCAGCACCAGATGCGCCAGCAGCACGTCGGCCGACTCCAACAGCCGCCGCACGTCGTCGGCGCAGTACGTCCTGGTGATGTCCACCGGGTCTTCGGCGGGCGCGATCAGGCGGATCTCGTCGGCGAGCTCCTTCTCGAACTGCGCCCGCCCCGAGAACAGGAACTCGAACTTCAGCAACTCGCGCAGGCGCAGCGCCTCGTCGCGCACGGTCGCCGGGGCCACCGTGCCGCTCGATTCGCACGCCGCCACCAGCGCCATCTCGGCCATCGCCCGGTCGACGAGGATGTGGATGGCGGTGTTGCGGTAGAACGCCGCGACCAGGTGCTGCTCGGCGCCGATGCCCCACACCGCCTCGGTGCCGGCGTCGTAGACGCTGACCACCCCCGAGGCGACGAGCTGGTGCAGGGTCCATCGGATCGTGGATCGGTTGGTCAGGTCCGCCGCGCCGGCCACCGCCCAGTTGCGCGCGGCGATGTAGCTCGCCAGCGGTTGCACGGTGTCCAGCACCTCGCTGATCGACAGCGAGCGGTCCGCGCCCAGCAGCGCGAGGCTGACCACCGCGGTCGGCGTGACCGGCGTGGCCCGGTTGATGCGGTGCTCGACGTCCAAGGCGATGCGTTCGACCTCGGTTCCGGTGCCCGACTCGTCGCCGCGCAGCTCCTCGAGACGCTTGCGCAGCGGCAGCGGCTCGCCGAAGTCCAGGTACGCCCGGCCCAGCCGGTGGCCCTGCTGACGCGCGAGCCGGACCAGAAAGCGAAGGTCCTCGGGACGTTTGGCGGCCCCGTAGGCCTCGGTGGTCATGGCCTCGACCTCGTGCAACTGGTCGTAGACGATGGAAGTGGGCACCAGATACACCTCGGGACCGTCGATTTCGTCGACGGCGTCGGCGATGTAGCGCAGGATCCCGAACACCGGCGGCCGCAGCTTGCCGGTCCTGGTGCGGCCCCCCTCGATCGACCAGGTGAGGTTGGCGTGGTTCTGCACGAGCTGCGCGGCGTAGGCACGCAGCGCGAACCGGTAGACCGGGATGTCTTTGGTCTCCCGGCGGATGAAGATCGCGCCGGTGCGCTTGGCCCAGGCGCCCATCGGGAAGAAGTTCAGGTTGGCCCCACCGAACGTCAGCGCCGGGGACAGGCGGTTAGCCACGATCACCTCCGGCAGCAGCATGCCGTCCAGGTAGGAGCGATGCGAGAAGGCGAACGCCAGCGTCGCCCTGCGGTCCAGCCTGCGCAGCTGCGCGATCTGGTCCTCGTCGACCAGCACGTCGTAGGCGCGCATGATCCAGCGGCTGAACCCGCGCCAGGCCTGCACCGCGCGTTCGTCCAGAAAGGCCGCCATCTCCCGCAGGTAGCCGGCGGCCTCGGCGCGCACGTCGTCGGGATCGCGGCCCAGCTCCGCGGCCAGCGCGCCGAGCCGCGCGTCGTACCAGCGCGCCGCCAACAGCTGGCTGACCTCCGCGGGATCGGTGGCCAGCGGCGTGGTCGATTCACCACGGATCCCGCTGCGCTGCAACATTTTCCGCACACCCACGCGGCCGAGTTCGCGCGCGGTCGTCGCCGCTGCCCCGCTCGTCATCGCTGTCCTCCTCGGCGCCGGATCACCACATCGGTGAGCGTACGTCCGCGACCGGGGCAGCGGAACGGTTCGCGGGATTTCCCGAAGACGCTCGGTTCAGCCGCCGGGTCGCCACAACTGCAGGGTCGAGGTCACGCCGGCGGGCAGCTCCAGCAACTCGAGGGGCGTGCCGTCGGGGTCGTAGACGAAGAACATCCGGACTCCCCCGATGTCGACGGGCGGGTCCGCCCGCACGTCGGGGTGGTGGCGCCGGACGGATTCGTAGGCGGAGTCGAGATTTTCGACCCGGAAGGAGATGTTGGTGTAGCCCAGATGCGGGCCGCGGGGGCCGGGCGGCACGGCGCCCAGCGACAACAACTCGACCATGGTCCCGCCGATCAGCCCGCCGACCATGCGGCCCTGCTGCGCGGCCCCACCGGTCACCGCGTCCAGCGCGGCCCCTTCGAGTGCGACGTCGAAGACGACGTCCATGCCCAGCACCGCGGTGTAGAACGCCACGGACGCCTCGATGTCGGACACGCCGATGCAGACGTGGGAGAAGTTCTGCACGGCGACGGGGGGCGTTTGGCTCACTGGTGCACCATCCTTGTGTGCGAGATCGGCCGTGCGAGATCGGCCGTGCGCAATCGGCATCATGTTACGCAGCGGTTGGCCTGTCGGCGCCCGTTGCCGGATGCCCGAGCCGCCGAGCGTGCGTGTCCGCACGGCGACACGCCGCATCACGCGTACACATGCGCACCCTCGCGGGAAGCCCCGGGCGCTCAGGGGCCCGAGCAGCCGGGGCGCTCAGGCGCCCAGGCAGCCCGGGCCCAGCAGCTCCTTGAGGTCGCCCATCAACGCCGGCGAGGGCGTCACCCGCAGGGACTGGTCCAGCTCGAGCGTGGTGATGCGATCCCCGCTGATGAGCCGCAGGTGCACCTGCGAGGTTCCGGGATGACGCGCCAGCACCTGTTTGAGCGCGGTCACCTTGTCGATGGTGCACTGCCGGGTGGGCAGGCTGACGGACAGCGGCCGGTTCGGTTGCGCAGTGGAGAAGTCGGGCACCACCAGGTCGTTGGCGATCAGGGCGATCCGGTCGTCGCGGATCGCCACCTTCGCGTTGACCAGCACCACCGCGTCGTCGGCGATGTCGGCGCCGTACGCGGAGTACGCGTGCGGGAAGAACATCACCTCGATGCCGCCGGTGAGGTCCTCCAGTTGCGCCGAGGCCCAAGGCATCCCATTCTTGTTCACCCGCCTGTTCACCGACGCCAGGATCCCGCCGACGCGCACCTGGGTCTCGTTGGGCACGTCGCCGTCCAGGATGGCCGGGATCTGGGTGTCCACCTGGGCGGCCAGCAGGTGCGCCACGCCGTTGAGCGGGTGCCCCGACACGTACAGGCCCAGCATCTCGCGTTCCAGGGCCAGCTTGTGCTTGTCCTCCCACTCGTCGTCGGGCACCTTGATGGTGAACACCGCGTCGGCACCGGAGTCGCTGCCGCCGAATAGATCGAACTGGCCCATCGCCTCGGCCTTCTTCGTGCCCAGCACCGAGTCGACGGCGTCGGTGTGCACCAGGAACAGGCCCTTGCGGGCATGATTCAGTGAGTCGAACGCGCCCGCCTTGATCAACGACTCGGTGACCTTCTTGTTGCAGGCCGCGATGTCGATCTTGTTCAGGTAGTCCGAGAAGTCGGTGAACTTCCCCTTCTCGTTGCGGGTCTTGATCAGCGAGCTGACCACGTTGGCACCGACATTGCGCACCGCGCCCATCCCGAAGCGGATGTCTTGCCCGACCGAGGCGAAGTTCACCAGGGACTCGTTGACATCGGGCGGCAGCACGGTGATGCCGAGCTTGCGGCAGTCGGCCAGATAGACCGCCGCCTTGTCCTTGTCGTCGCCCACCGAGGTCAACAGCCCCGCCATGTACTCGGCCGGGTAGTTGGCCTTCAGATAAGCCGTCCAGTACGACACGAGGCCGTAGCCGGCGGCGTGCGACTTGTTGAACGCATATCCGGCGAACGGAAGAATGGTGTCCCACAAGGCCTTCACGGCCTTCTCGGAGAAGCCGTTGGCGGTCATGCCTTCCTGGAAGCCCTTGTATTCGGCCTCGAGCACCTCGAGCTTCTTCTTGCCCATCGCCTTGCGCAGCGCGTCGGCCTTGCCCATCGTGTAGGAGGCGACCTTCTGGGCGATCAACATGATCTGCTCTTGGTAGACGATCAGGCCGTGGGTCTCGGAGAGGATTTCGCGCAGCGGCTCCTCGAGCTCGGGGTGGATCGGCCTGACCGCCTGCCGCTTGTTCTTGCGGTCGGCGTAATCATTGTGGGCGTTCATGCCCATCGGACCCGGCCGGTACAGCGCCAGCACGGCGACGATGTCGTTGAACTCGGTGGGCTGCATCCGGCGCAGCAGATCGCGCATCGGCCCACCGTCGAGCTGGAACACCCCGAGGGTGTCGCCGCGGCCGAGTAGCTCGTAGGTGGGCTTGTCGTCGAGCGGAACCGACTCCAAGTCGAGGTCAATCCCCCTGTTGGCCTTGATATTTTCCAGCGCGTCGCCGATGATCGTCAGGTTTCGCAGGCCCAGGAAGTCCATCTTCAGCAGACCGATGGCCTCGCACGACGGATAGTCCCACCCGGTGATGATCGCGCCGTCCTGGGGACGTTTCCACAGCGGGATCGCCTCGGTCAGCGGCTCGCTGCTCATGATCACCGCGCAGGCGTGCACACCGGCGTTGCGGATCAGGCCCTCCAGGCCGCGCGCGGTCTGGTAGATGGTGCGCACGTCGGGGTCCGTCTCGATCAGGCCCCGGACCTCGGCGGCCTCCTTGTACCGGTCGTGGCTCGGGTCGGTGATGCCCGACAGCGGGATGTCCTTGGCCATGATCGGCGGAGGCAGCGCCTTGGTGATCCGGTCGGCGATCGCGAAACCGGGCTGGCCGTAGTGGATACGCGCCGAATCCTTGAGTGCCGCTTTGGTTTTGATGGTGCCGAAGGTGATGACCTGGGCCACCCGGTCCTGGCCCCACTTGTCGGCCGCGTAGCGCACCATCTCGCCGCGGCGGCGGTCGTCGAAGTCGATGTCGATGTCGGGCGCCGACGGACGTTCCGGGTTGAGGAAGCGCTCGAACAGCAGACCGTGCGGAATCGGGTCGATGTTGGTGATGCCCAGCGCGTAGGCCACCAGCGAGCCGGCCGCCGACCCACGCCCCGGCCCCACCCGGATGTCGACCGAGCGGGCGTAGTTGATCAGGTCGGCGACGATCAGGAAGTACGACGGGAAGCCCTTGTCGCAGATGACCTTGATCTCGTACTCGGCGCGGTCGACATAGTCATGGCCGACATCGGATCCGAAACGCCGCCGCAGTCCCGCCATCACCTCGTGGTGCAGCCAGGTCGCCTGGTCGTGACCCTCGGGCACCGGGAAGATCGGCATCCGGTCCCGCGGCTCCCACACGTCGGCGTAGGACTGCACCCGCTCGGCGATCAGCAGCGTGGAGTCGCACGCGCCCGGCACGTCGTCGTCCCAGATCCGGCGCATCTCGGCGGCCGATTTCAGGTAGTAGCCGTCGCCGTCGAACTTGAACCGGTTCGGGTCCGACAGCGTCTTGCCGGTCTGCACGCACAGCAGCGCCTCGTGGTTGTGGGCGGCGTCGCGGGTGACGTAGTGGCAGTCGTTGGTGGCCAGCGGCGGGATGCCGAGCTTGCGGCCGATCTCGAGCAGGCCCTCGCGGACCCGCTGCTCGATCGACAGCCCGTGGTCCATCAGCTCCAGGAAGTAGTTGTCGGCACCGAAGATCTCGCGCCACGTGGCGGCCGATTCGAGCGCCTCGCGGTCATGCCCCAGGCGAAGGCGCGTCTGCACCTCGCCCGACGGGCAGCCGGTGGTGGCGATGATGCCCTCGGCGTGTTCGGCGATGAGCTCGGCGTCCATCCGCGACCACTTGCCGAGCTGACCCTCGAAGGAGGCCAGCGAGGACAGCTTGAACAGGTTGCGCAGGCCGGTGGCGTTCTCGGCGACCATCGTCAGGTGCGTGTAGGAGCCGCTACCCGAGACGTCGTCGGACTTCTGGCCCGGATCCCCCCACAGGATCCGCCGGGTGTCGAAGCGGGAAGCGGGAGCGACATAGGCCTCGACGCCGATGATCGGCTTGATCCCGGCCTTGGCGGCCGAGTTGTAGAACTCGCTGGCGCCGAACATGTTTCCGTGGTCGGTCATCCCGACCGCGGGCATCCCCAGCCGCTCCACCTCGGTGAGCATCGGCGTGATTTTCGCGGCACCGTCCAGCATCGAGTACTCGGTGTGGTTGTGCAGGTGCACGAAGGAGGACTGGAATGAACCGCTCATAGGCACGCCAGTCTATGACCCGGCACCGACGGCTTTCGGGCGTGTCGCGAAGTGTGTCGTGCAACCGCGTCCTGGTTCTCGTCCTGGTTCTAAGGTGTGCGGTATGTCCCAGACCGTCGGCTGGTCCGCGGAGTCGTCGCCCTGGTCCCCGCGAGAATCGGAGCTGCTTGCGGTGACGCTGCGGCTGCTGCAGGAGCACGGCTACGAACGTCTGACGATCGACGCGGTAGCCGGCGCCGCCCGCGCCAGCAAGGCCACCGTGTACCGACGCTGGCCCTCGAAGGCCGACCTGGTCCTGGCCGCGTTCATCGACGGCGTGCGGCAGGCCACGGTCACCCCGGACACCGGCACGCTGCGGGGCGACTTGATGCAGATCGGGGAGAAGATCTGTCAGCAGGGCCGCCAGCACGCGAGCACCATCCGGGCGGTGCTGGTCGAGGTGTCACACCACCCTGCGCTCAATGACGCCCTGCAGCGTCAATTCCTCGATCAGCGCGAGGCGTCGATCAAGGGGGTCCTGCAGCGCGCCGTCGACCGCGGTGAGATCAGCGCCGCCGCCGTCACCGACGAGCTCTGGGACCTGCTGCCCGGCTACCTGATCTTCCGGTCCATCATCGCCGGCCGGCCGCCCACCCGTGAGACCGTCCGGGCGCTGGTCGACGACGTGATCATGCCCGGGCTCACCCGGTCCGTCGGCTGATGGCCGGCCGCCGACCGGCCGGGACGGTGCGCCCGCTCGGCTTGTGCAGTACGGATCAGTACCGTACTGTCACAGTCGGCGATCACCGCGACGATCTTGTCGCTGAGGATCGAAAGGCCTACGGGTGAAAGGGATTCCGGTCGAACACGTGGTTAGGCGAGGGTGGATGGTGCTCGTCGCGGCGCTCGTCGTAACCATCACCGGATTTGCGATCTACCGACTGCACGGGATCTTCGGCTCGCACGACAACACCTCGGCCAACAGCGGCCTGTCCAACGAAATCATCCCGTTCAACCCCAAACAGGTGGTTCTCGAGGTCTTCGGGGCACCCGGAGCCGTGGCGACCATCAACTACCTGGACGTGAACGCCCAGCCGCAACAGGTCAAAGACGCCCCGCTGCCCTGGTCGTACACGATCACCACCACGCTGCCCGCCGTTCTCGGCAACGTCGTGGCGCAGGGAAACGGGGACACCATCGGCTGCCGCATCATCGTCAACGGCGAGGTCAAGGACGAACGCACCGTGAACAAAGTCGACGCCTACACCTTCTGCCTGGACAAGTCCGGATGAGTGACGATCAGCCGGCGCGGCCGTGGGTGCCGCGCACCCTAAGCCGGCTGTCACTGCCGATTCTGCTGTTCTGGGTGGCGCTGGCCGCCGTGACGAACATCGCGGTGCCCAACCTGGAAGAGGTCGGAAAAACACACAACGTCGCGCTCAGTTCGCCCGATGCGCCGTCGCTGAAGGCGACCAAGCACATCGGCGAGGTGTTTCACGAATTCGACACCGACAGCTCGGCGACGGTCGTGCTGGAGGGCGACAAGCCGCTCGGCGCGGACGCCCACCGGTTCTACGACACGATGATCCGCAAGCTCGAGCAGGACCGAAAACACGTCGAGTACGTTCAGGACTTCTGGGGAGACACCCTGACCGCGGCCGGTTCGCAGAGCACGGACGGCAAGGCCGCGGACGTTCAGATTTTTCTGGCCGGCAACTTGGGCTCGGCGGCGGCCAACGAATCCGTCCGCGCCATCCGCGACATCGTCGAGCACACACCGCCGCCGCCGGGCGTGCAGGCCTATGTCACCGGCGCGGCGCCGCTGATCTCCGATCAGTTCGACGTCGGCAGCAAAGGAACCCTGAAGGTCACCGCGATCACCGTCGGGGTGATCGCGGTGATGCTGCTTTTTGTGTACCGGTCTTTTGCCACCATGTTGCTGGTGCTGGTGACGGTGCTCATCGAGATGGCCGCCGCCCGCGGGATCGTCGCGTTCCTCGGCAACGCCGGAGTCATCGGGCTGTCCACCTACGCCACGAATCTGCTCACGTTGCTGGTGATCGCCGCCGGCACCGACTACGCGATCTTCTTCGTCGGCCGCTACCAAGAGGCGCGCGGAGTCGGCGAAGACCGAAAAGCCGCCTATTACACGATGTTTCGCGGAACGGCTCACATCATCCTGGGTTCGGGCCTGACCGTCGCCGGCGCGGTCTTCTGTCTGACCCTGATTTTTCAGCCGGCTTGTGATGATCTTGTTTTCGGTGATCTGGTTGATGGTGGCTGCGCGCTGATG
>NZ_VMQU01000141.1 GCF_007714205.1 Mycobacterium helveticum
CATCCGGGCCTCGCGGGGAAGGGGTCAGGATTCTCCGTCATCGACACCATCCACGTGGACAACAATCCGTACGGGGTGGCGGTCAATTCCAGCGGCGACGTGTACGTCACCAACGATGTCAGTAGCGGCACGGTGACGGAGATCAGCCTCTCAAACAGCATCACCGGTAATCCCGTCACCGTGGGCAGCAACCCGGACGCGGTAACGGTCAGCCCCGGAACTAACGCCGTGTACGTGGCCAACGCAGGCAGCGACACGGTATCGGTGATCAGCTCCTCAGGCAGCGTCACCGCCACAATCACCGTGGGGGACAATCCGGTCGCGGTAGTGGCGGGCTTCCGAGGCGAAGTTGATGCCGCCAACAACGTCAGCAGCTCGGTATCGTATAGCGCCCCCTCCCCCAGCTCAAGCACAGCCGCCCCCAGCGTCCCCGTGGGCAAGGGACCGGACTCGATGGCGACCAACTCCAGCAACCTCGACAGCGACGTGTATGTCGCCGACGGAGGCAGCGGCGCAGTATCGAAGCTCAGCCCCTTTGGAAACACTGTCCTCGATACCTACACTGTGGGCGGTCATCCGGACGGGCTGGCGGTCAACTCCAGCGGAGACATCTATGTCGGCACCGCCGACGGCAACACGGTGACGGAACTCAACTCCACCGGCACCGTCATCAACACCATCACCGCCGGCACCAACCCGGACGCGCTCGCGGTCAACCCCACCACCGGCACCGTCTACGCGGCCAACGCGGGTAGCAACACGGTGTCAGAGATCAGTTCCTCGGGCACCGTCATCGGCACCGCCTCCGTGGGCGGCGTCCCGGACGGGGTGGCGTTCAACGCCACCAACGGAGACGTGTACGTCACTGTCGGCAGCGCCGACACGGTGGACGTTCTCGGTGGGTAGGGTCAGCCGCGGTGTTGCCGATCAGGGGACGCCCCGGCAACACCGCGGTCGGGTAGTGGACCGCGCCAAGAACGTCGTGCTGCACCGTGCCCAGGTCGGATCGGATCGTGGTCGCGATCCCCGACGACGGGGTCAGCAGGGGTCAGCACCCGCCGCGTCGGTCGTTGCGTACGCGTGTCCCCCGGCCCCGGGCAGAGAGGCGATCCCGCGCGCCCCGGGCGGCTGCACGGTTCACCTGATGCCTCAGGCCGGCGTCAGGAAACCCACGGGCCCCGACGCGAGGCACAACGACAGCGCGGCGGTGTTGGCGCGCACCGTGATCGCCTCCCCGGCACCCGGCAGGCGCACGAAAACCCGGTTGAGTCCCGGATGCACCGGAACCCGGACGTCGGGTCCCTGGTTCAGCGACAACGTCATCGACCCGTCGCTGTTGGCCAGGTAGTTCAGTTCGACGGTCCAGTCGGCGGGCAGCAGGGGCCCGTCGAGCACCAGCCGCGCCGGTTTGTCCGGCTGCGCGAAGTACCCGCACCGCGGCAGCGGTCCCGGCACGATGGTGCGCACCCACGTCACGTGCGCGTCGACCAGCCGGCCCGAGCTGTCCAGCATGCGCAATTGTGTTGTCGCCGAGGCGAATTCCGGTCGGTTCCGGACCAGGGCGAACAGGTGGCTGGCCAGGTTCTCTGGTCCGACGACCCGCTGTAGCACCAGCGGGTCGACCTCCTGGTCGAGCAGCGGCGCCTTCGAGGCCGCGTGCGCGGTCGCCAGGCCGGCCAGGGCGTTGCGCAGGTAGGGCTGCGCGGGGTTGTCGCGCCAACTCGCCAGAAACGTCGCCGTCGAGTACAGGCTGCTGGCCACGAACGCCGCCGCCAGCACACCCACCGCCACGGTGCGCCCGGGAGAGGCGTCCAGCCGGCGCGCCGGGCCCGGCCGGTTGGGGGCGCACAGCGCGACGGCGGCCAGCAGCGTCAGCACGACGACGAGATCGGGCAGATACCGCAGCGTCTGGGCGAGCTCGAGTGCGGTCAGCTTCGACGAGCGCATCAGGTAGATCGGCACCTGGCAGGCGACGGCGTAGCCGGCCGCGGTGAGCCAGACCGGTCCGATGCGCTGCTTGCGGACCAGGGACAGCGCCAGCAGCCCGGCCAGCACCAGCCAGCCGAGCGCCATCACCGCCGGGCCGGGCGCGGCCCACGGGGAGGCCGGGGCCCACCGGTCCCAGCGCCACGGCCCGCCGGCCAGCCCCGGCACGATGCCGTGGGTGACCGATCGCCACAGCAGCGCCCCGGTCATCGACGGGTCGAAACTCCACCGCCGCTGGTTGACGACGGCCAGATAGACCGCCACCCAGGCGAGGGTCAGCGCCAGGCAGGCCACCCACAACCGCACACCGGCCCGCCACACCGTCCGCAGAGCCGACCGGTCGCCCCCCACGTGAGCCAGCAATGCGGCCACGGCAAAGGCGACGAACGGAATCACCGCGGCCTTCTCGAAGAACACCAGGCCCGCGAGGTAGGCCAGCGCACCGGTCACCGCGTAACGCCGGTTGCCGGTGCGCACCAGCAGGATCGCGTCGGCGCACACCCAGGACAGCGCGGCCAGCATCGGCAGCGAGTTCAGCGCCGCCGCCCACCAGGCGAACCCGGGCACCGCCAGCGGGGTGAACAGCGCGAACGTCAACGGGATCAGCAGCACCGGGCGCCAGCCCAGGATGACGTACAGGGCGCGCAGCAGGGCCAGCGAGACCAGCAGCGCCAGCAGCACGAGGCTGATCGCCGGGCCCGTCCAGTCCAGGGGTGCGGCCCGGACGATGGCGCCGGCGAGCAGGAACGCGGCCGGCATCAGGTGACCGTCGTGGTCGTCGAACAGGTACGACGGCGACCACAGCCCCTCGGTGCCGGCCTTGCCGACGAGAATCAGGTCGTCCCAGTAGAAGTAGCCGCCGAACGCCAGCACGGCGCGGATGCCCAGCTGCACCGCGATCAGCGCGGCGGCGGCCACGGCTATGTATGGTGGCCCGGTGCGCGCACTGGTCACCGGGGCAGCCGGATTCATCGGGTCGACGCTAGTCGACCGTCTGCTGGGCGACGGTCACACGGTGGTGGGGCTGGACAACTTCGCGAGCGGGCGGGTGGCCAACCTCGAGCACCTGGCCGGCAACCCGGCCTATGACTTCGTCGAGGCCGACATCGTGACCGCGGAGCTGGACGACGTCCTGGACCGGCACCGCCCCGAGGTGGTGTTCCACCTGGCGGCGCAGATCGACGTGCGGCGCTCGGTCGCCGACCCGCAGTTCGACGCGTCGGTCAACGTGCTCGGCACGGTCCGCCTGGCCGAGGCGGCGCGCCGCGCCGGTGTCCGCAAGATCGTGCACACCTCCTCGGGCGGGTCCATCTACGGCGTCCCGGCGCGCTACCCGACCCCCGAGACGGTCCCCACCGACCCGGTGTCGCCGTATGCCGCGGGCAAGGTGGCGGGGGAGATCTACCTGAACACCTTCCGCCACCTGTACGGCCTGGACTGCTCGCACATCGCCCCGGCGAACGTCTACGGTCCCCGCCAGGACCCGCACGGCGAGGCCGGCGTGGTGGCGATCTTCGCCCGGGCGCTGTTGGCGGGCAAGCCCACCAAGGTGTTCGGCGACGGCGGCAACACCCGCGACTACGTGTTCGTCGACGACGTGGTGGAGGCCTTCGTCAAGGCCTCCGGCGAGGCGGGCGGCGGGCAGCGTTTCAACATCGGCACGGGCACCGAAACCTCGGACCGGCAACTGCATTCGGCGGTGGCGGCGGCCGTCGGCGCGCCCGACGACCCGGAGTTCCATCCGCCGCGGCTCGGCGATCTGAAACGGTCCTGCCTGGACATCGGCCTGGCCGACAGCGTGCTGGGCTGGCGCCCGCAGGTGGACCTGGACGAGGGCGTGCGCCGCACCGTCGACTACTTCCGCCGGGTGCGCACGGGCTAGCGTTGCCCGGGTGCCTGCGCGCCCTCGAGCGCGACCGCCCGGGCCAGCCGCGCGTAACGCAACTCGAGGTCCTTGAACCGCAGGTAGGTGCTCAGCGTGGTGAAGCTGAACGCCATGATCAGCGCGTAGAGCATCAGGTCGGTGCCGCGGCGCACCCCGAACCATTGCGCGACCACCGAGGTGTCGTCCGGCCGCAGCACGGCATAGACACCGGCCAGCACGAAGGCGATGTATCCGACCTTGACCCAGGCCCGCGACCGCGCGCTCCTGCGCGACCGCAGCAGATAGAAGAGCAGCGCGACGATCGACCCGATCAGCAGCACCTGGATCCAGTTCATCTGTCAAGTCCTTTTCATCTCGGGAGTCCTTTTCATCTCGGGAGCCTGCCCCGAAGGAACCCGTCGAAGATGATGTTGACGCCGTTGAGCAAGGGCTGCCCTTTGGACTTCGAGTAGTCGGTGTAGAGCACCTCGACCGGTTGTTCGGCCACCCGCCAGTGGTTTTCGTCGATCAGCATGACGAACTCGTTGGCGTGGCTCATGCCGTTCATCGTGATGTCGAGCCCGTCGGCGACCTTCTTGTTGAACACCCGCAGCCCGTTGTTGGTGTCGGTCAGGCCGAGGCGGCGGCCGCGCCGGCTCAGCCGCGCGGCGGTCTGCAGCACAACGCGTTTCAGCAGCGGTGGCCGGCTGCCCTCCCGGCCGCCGAAGCGGGTTCCGATCACGACGTCGACGTCGCCCGCGCCGAGCCGGTCCACCATCGCGGCCAGGTCTTTGACACGGTGCTGGCCGTCCGCGTCGAACGTCGCGAAAAGCCGCGCCCCGGGCTGTTTTCGGGCGTACTCGACGCCGGTCTGGATTGCGGCGCCCTGGCCCAGGTTGACCGGGTGGCGCACCAGGTGGGCGCCGGCCCGCAGCGCGATCTCGCCGGTGCCGTCGGTGCTGCCGTCGTCGACGCAGACGACGTGGTCGAAGACCGTACGGACGTCGGCGATCACCTCGCCGATGACGGCGGCCTCGTTGAAGGCGGGGATGACGATCCAGACGTCGGGATGGTGCTGTTCGATCCCCACAAAATACACCCAGGGCACCGGTCAGCCGGTGACGCGCCCCGCGCGCGAGAGCGCCACCAGGTGCACACCGATCCCGACCAGCGGACCGCACAACAGGCCGACCACGGTGCGGGCCGGCAGCGGCAGCGGCACCGTCAGCAGCAGTCCCGACGCCACCGTCGCGACCACCCAGCCGAGCGAATACGCCCGATGCAGCGCGGCGGCGACCGCGGCGGCACCCGTCAGCGTCAGCATCGCGATGGCCACCGCGGCGGCGGTCAGCCAGGCCAGCAGCGCGCCGCTGGCCTGGTACTGCGCCCCGAACCCGAGCCGCAGCAGCCACGGCCCCATCACCCCGGCGGCCAGCACTCCGACGGCCCCGATGCCGCCGATCACCCCCGCCGGTGCGAGCAGCGCCCGCAACCGGTCGTCGCGTTCGTCGACGAAATGCGCGATCAGGTTGCCCTGCATCGCGGTCAGCGGCACCAGCAGCGGCGCGCGGGTCAGCGTCACCGCCAGGATGATCACGCCGCCCGGCGCCCCGAGTTCGTCACTGGTCAGCTTCAGCAGCACCGGGAACCCCATCACCAGGATCGCGCTCGCACCGGCCGCGGTGATCGAATGGGCGGCGCCGCGCAGGAAGGTCGCCGTGCCGCCGGGTGTCAGCAGGCGGGCCGCGAGCCGCGCCGTCGGCGAGGCCACCAGCATGATCAGCCACGCCACCGCGCCGGCCACGGTCGCCCACAGGAACCCGGCGAGTCCCCAGCCCAGCGTGAACGTGGCCGCGGCGATCGCCACCCGGATCGCCGCGTCGGTGACCATCAGCGCCCCGTACTGCGTCCACCGGTCGGTGCCGGCCAGCATGCCCAGCAGCGCGGCGTGCAGGCAGAACCCGGCCAGCCCGACGCTGAGCAGCACGACCGACAACCAGCGGTCGGCCACGAACACCCGTGCGCTCCACAATGGCGAGCTCCCGGCGATGACGACCGCCGCGGCCACCCCGACCAGCGCGGCAACCCGCAGCGGGTGGGTGCGCGCGCCCGGTCGCGCATCCGCACCGGCGAGGTGGCGCGTCGCCCGGACCTCCCGCGTGGTCTCCTGCAACAGCCCGTTGGCCGCGCCGGTGACCAGGCCGAACGCGCCCCAGAACACCCCGAACACCGAGAACCCGCCCGGGGCCAGGTCCCGGGCGGCCAGATAGATCACCGCGTAGCCGCACAGCGCGGTCAGCGCGGTCGCGGTGCCGACCCGGGCCATGCTGCCGCGTGCGACCGGACCGCTGGTTGCCCCGACCTCGGTCACCGGGGCGGCACCCCCGGCCGGCCGACCCGATGCAACGACACAGCCTGAAGATAGTGCGACCGGGTTTCGCTAATGTGGGCGGCTGTCGGGAAGGATTCATGGCCGCGTTCCGCATTTTCGGGGCCTCGCTGTTGCTCACCGCGGCGGCCCTCGCGCTCGGATACGCCCACGGCGGCACCAGGGGCCTGTTCCTGCTGCTGGTACTGGCGGTGCTCGAGGTGTCGCTGTCCTTCGACAACGCGATCATCAACGCCGCGGTCCTCAAGCGGATGAGCCCGCTGTGGCAGCGGATGTTCCTGACGGTCGGGATCCTCGTCGCGGTGCTCGGGATGCGGCTGCTGTTCCCGCTGGTCATCGTCTGGGCGAGCGCCGGCATCGACCCGGTGCGCGCGATGGAGCTGGCGTTGCATCCGCCGCCGCACGGCGCGCTGGTGTTCCCGGACGGCTCACCCAGCTACGAGAAGCTGGTCATCGCCGCGCACCCCCAGATCGCGGCGTTCGGCGGGACGTTCTTGTTGATGCTGTTCCTGGATTTCGTCTTCTACGACCGAGATATCAAGTGGCTCAAGTGGATCGAGGTGCCATTCGCCCGCATCGGCCGGCTGGGCCAGGTGGCGGTGAGTGTCGCACTGGTTGCGCTGGCGCTCGTCGGCAACGGGTTGACGCACTCCGGCGAGGAGCGTGCGACGGTGCTGACGGCGGGATTGCTGGGCCTGGTCGCCTACCTGGTGGTCAACGGCCTGAGCCGGGCGTTCCGTCCCGCCGACGTCGAGGAGGTGGGGGCCCACGCGCCCCCCGGCTCGGCGGTCGGCAGGGCCGGGCTGACCCTGTTCCTCTACCTCGAGGTGCTCGACGCCGCCTTCTCGTTCGACGGGGTGACCGGCGCCTTCGCGATCACCTCGGATCCGATCGTCATCGCGCTGGGTCTGGGGGTGGTGGGCTCGATGTTCGTCCGCTCCATCACCATCTACCTGGTCCGCCAGGAGGCACTGGACCGCTACGTCTACCTCGAGCACGGCGCGCACTGGGCGATCGGCGTGCTGGCCGTGATCATGCTGATCTCGGTGGAGCCGCGGTTCCACCTCCCCGAGATGTTCACCGCGTCGGTCGGGGCCATCTTCGTGGGGGCGGCGTGGACCTGGAGCGTGCTGCGCAACCGCCGCGACTCCAGGTCCGCCGCCTGACTTCCCCGCGGTGTCAGTGCCCCTCGGCCTTGAACCGCTCGATCGACCGCTGGATCTCGGCCTCGGCCTCGGCGCGGCCGACGAAGTCGGCCGCCTTGACGAACTTGCCCGGCTCCAGGTCTTTGTAGTGCACGAAGAAGTGTTTGATGGCTTCGAGTTCGTATTCCGGCACGTCGCCGATGTCCTGGATGTGCTCCCAGCGGTGGTCGCCGGCCGGCACGCACAGCACCTTGTCGTCGCCGCCCTTCTCGTCGGTCATCCGGAACATCCCCACCGGACGCGCCTCGACCATCACACCGGGGAACACCGACTGCGGCAGCAGCACCATCGCGTCCAGTGGGTCGCCGTCTTCGCCGAGCGTGTCGTCGATGAAGCCGTAGTCGGTCGGGTACCCCATGGCGGTGTACAGGTAGCGGTCGAGCTTCAACCGCCCCGTCGCGTGGTCGACTTCGTACTTGTTGCGCTGGCCTTTCGGGATCTCGATCGTCACGTTGAATTCCACCGTGCTGGCTCCTTTGTCTGAATCGGGCGTGTCGCGGATCCACCCTATTCGATGCGTCTTGCGCCTTGTTCGGCACAATGGGGTCAGACAGTCAGGAGAGTGATGGGTCCTACTCGCTGGCAAAAATCAACCCGGGTACTGGTCGGGTTGGCCGTGCTGGTGTTTGTGGCCGCGGTGGTCGGGACAGCAATATTCCTGACCACCAGCGGGCACCGCGGCGGCGGCGTGCGGGCCACCGCGCCGCCGCCGCGCCCGCCCACGGTGAAGCCGGGGCTGGTCCCGGTCAGCGACAGCGCGGAGACACCCAGTGCCGCGGGGATGGCGGCGGCCTTGGCGGCCCTGGCGGCCGACCCGAACCTGGGCAGGCTGGGCGGCCGCGTCACCGATGCCATGACGGGCATGGAGCTCTGGCAGGTGGCCGACGACCTGCCGCTGGTGCCCGCCTCGACCAACAAGATCCTGACCGCGGCCGCGGCGCTGCTGACGCTGGACCGGCAGGCCCGGATCAGCACGCCGGTGGTGGCCGGCAGCCAGAACGCGCAGGGGCCGGTCGTGCTGGTCGGTGCCGGGGACCCGGTGCTGTCGGCGGCGCCGCCGGGCGCGGAGACCTGGTACAAGGGTTCGGCACGCATCAGCGACCTCGTCGAGCAGATCCGTCGCAGCGGCGTGACGCCGACCACGGTGCAGGTGGACACCTCGGCCTACACCGGCCCGACGCTCGCGCAGGGCTGGGATCCGGCCGACGTCGACAACGGCGACATCGCGCCGATCGAGTCGGTGATGATCGACGCCGGGCGCATCCAGCCCACCACGGTGAACTCGAGACGGTCGCGCACCCCGGCTCTCGACGCCGGGCGGGAACTGGCCACGGCCCTGGGCCTGGACCCCGCCGCCGTGACGATCGCCACGGCGCCCCCGGGGGCGCGGCAGCTGGCCGTCGTGCAGTCGGCGCCGCTGATCGAGCGGCTGTCGCAGATGATGGAACACTCCGACAACGTCCTGGCCGAGTGCATCGCCCGTGAGGTGGCCGCCGCCATCAACCGGCCGCGCAGCTTCGCCGGCGCGGTCGACGCGGTGACCAACCGCCTGAGCACCGCACACGTCGACACCGCCGGGGCCACGCTGCTGGATTCCAGTGGGCTCTCGGTCGACGACCGCCTGACGGCCAAGACGCTCGACGGCACGGTGCAGGCGGCCGCGGGGCCGGACCAGCCCGGGCTGCGGGCGCTGCTGGATCTGCTGCCGGTCGCCGCCGGCAGCGGGACGCTGGGCGACCGCTTTGTCGACTCGGCGAGCAACCAGGGCCCCGCCGGCTGGCTGCGAGCCAAGACCGGCTCCCTGACCGCCGTCAACGCGCTGGCCGGGGTGGTCACCGACCGCAGCGGACGGGTCCTCACCTTCGCGTTGCTCTCCAACGATGCGGGCCCCAACGGCCGCAACGCGATGGATGCGCTGGCGGCCAGGCTGTGGTTCTGCGGATGCGCGACGTGACCGCGGCGCCCGACCTGACGCTCGGCACCGCCGTCGACTGGGGCTTTGCGGCCACCGTCGGGCAGCGGCTGGCCCGGCCGGGCCCGCCGTTCAGTGACTACACCCGCCGCCAGGTGATCGACGAGCTGACGGGCGCGGCCGCCAAGGCCGAACCGCCGGTGCGCGACGTCACGGGTCTGGCCACCAACGGGTCGGTGGCGGCGGCCCGCCTCGTCGACCGCCGGGAGTGGGTGCGGGCCGCGGCCGAGTCGATGCGGGTGATGACCAACGGGACGGAAAAGCCGCGGGGCTTACTCACCGGCCGCGTCACCGGCGCGCAGACGGGCGCGGTGCTGGCGTTCGTCTCCTCCGGGATCCTCGGGCAGTACGACCCGTTCGCGGCCGCGAAAGAGGGATGCCTGCTGCTGGTGTACCCGAACGTCATCGCCGTCGAGCGGCAGCTGCGCATCGACCCGTCCGACTTCCGGCTGTGGGTTTGCCTGCACGAGGTGACCCATCGTGTGCAGTTCACGGCCAACCCCTGGCTGGCCGACTACATGTCCGAGGCGCTGGGGCAGCTGACCCAGGGCGCCGGCGACGACATCGGGCAGGTCACCGCCCGGCTGGCCGACTACGTCCGCAGCCGCGGCGCGGGGGCCGATGCCGGGTCGTCGGGGATTCTGGGCCTGGTGCGGGCCGTGCAGTCCGAGCCCCAGCGCGACGCCCTGGATCAGTTGCTGGTGCTGGGGACGCTGCTGGAGGGCCATGCCGACCATGTGATGGACGCCGTCGGGCCGGTGGTGGTCCCGTCGGTGGCGACCATCCGCCGCCGCTTCGACGAGCGTCGCCACCGCAGGCAGCCGCCGCTGCAGCGGGTGCTGCGCGCCCTGCTGGGGCTCGACGCCAAACTCAGCCAGTACACCCGCGGCAAGGCGTTCGTGGACCACGTGGTGGGGCGGGTCGGCATGCAGCGGTTCAACACCGTGTGGTCGGGGCCCGACACGCTGCCGCTGCCGGCCGAGATCGACGAACCCCGGCGATGGATCGACAGGGTCCTGTAGGGCAGCTGCGCGCGGCCGTCGAGGCGTTCGCGGCCACCCACCTGCCCAGCGATCCCGGCGGCGGGCGGTGGTGTGTGGCGCTGTCCGGCGGCCCGGACTCGCTGGCGCTCACCGCGGTCGCGGCCCAGCTGCGGCCCACCGCCGCGCTGATCGTGGACCACGGGCTGCAGCCCGGCTCTGCGGCCGTCGCCGAAACCGCCCGCAAGCAGGCGGTCGCATTGGGATGTGTTGACGCACAGGTGCTTTGCGTACAGGTCGATGCGCCGTTCGGCCCCCAGGGCGGTCTCGAGGCGGCCGCGCGCGCCGCGCGCTACGCGGCGCTGGGCACCCACCGCGACGGCCCGGTGCTGCTGGGTCACACGCTCGACGACCAGGCCGAGACGGTGCTGCTGGGGTTGGGGCGCGGCTCCGGGGGGCGCTCGCTGGCCGGGATGCGCGCGCACGACCCGCCGTGGTGCCGGCCGCTGCTGGGGGTGCGCCGCAGCCTGACCCACGCCGCGTGCCGCGCGCTGGGCCTGACCGCCTGGCAGGACCCGCACAACGCCGACCGTCGTTTCACCCGGACCCGGCTGCGCCTGGAAGTGCTGCCGCTCCTCGAGGACGTGCTGGGCGGGGGGGTGGCCGAGGCGCTGGCCCGCACCGCGACGGCGCTGCGCGAGGACACCGCGCTGATCGACGCGCTCGCCGCGCAGGCGATGCCCGGGGTGCGGACGGGCCCGGACCTGAACGCCCGGGCGCTGGCCGGGTTGCCGGCGCCGGTCCGGCGCCGGGTGATCCGTGGCTGGCTGCTGGACGGCGGGGCGATCGGGCTGAGCGACAAGCAGATTCGGGGCATCGACACCCTGGTCACGGCCTGGCGTGGGCAGGGCGGGGTGGCGATCGGGTCGGCCCTGCGCGGTCAGCGGCTGATCGCGGGGCGACGCGACGGTGTCCTGACCATGTGGCGCGAGCCGGTCCGGTAACCGCAATATCTGAGCCCGTTGGTTTTTCGCGCTCCGACATGGCACGCTGTGCTCGTGGCGCAGACCTCCTCGGCGATCACCCCGGCCCAGCCAACGGAGCTCTACCCGGGGGATATCACGTCGGTGCTGCTCACCGCCGAGCAGATTCAGGCCCGGGTGAACGAGCTCGGCGAGGAAATCGGCACTCACTACCGCGAGTGCATCGCCGAGGCCGGCCAGGACCTGCTGCTGATCACCGTGCTCAAGGGCGCTGTGATGTTCGTCACCGACCTGGCGCGCGCCATCCCCGTGCCGACGCAGTTCGAGTTCATGGCGGTCAGCTCCTACGGGTCCTCGACGTCGTCGTCGGGTGTGGTGCGGATCCTGAAGGACCTGGACCGCGACATCCAGGGCCGCGACGTGCTGATCGTCGAGGATGTCGTCGACTCCGGCCTCACGCTGTCCTGGCTGCTGCGCAACCTGAGCAGCCGGCAACCGCGGTCGCTGCGGGTGTGCACGCTGCTCCGCAAACCCGACGCGCGGGGCGCCAACGTCGAGATCGCTTACGTGGGCTTCGACATCCCCAACGACTTCGTCGTGGGTTATGGCCTGGATTACGACGAGCGCTACCGCGACCTGTCGTACATCGGCATGCTGGACCCGCGGGTCTACCAGCAGTAGCCCGGCCTCAGTCCAGCTCCCGCACCGCGGTCACCGAGAAGCGCACCGTCTGCTGCCCGGGCTCGAGCGGCGCGGCGGCGGGCATGGTCTTCGGGCGCCGGGCGACCCCCGGGGTGGGGTTCTGCCCGTGGCCTCGGAGAGGAAAAGCACCTTGCCCAGCCGCAGGCCGGACAGCTGCGCGCACCGGCCGGCGCGGTTCTTGGCGTCGCCGAAAGCCCGCGCCCGCGCATCCTTGACGAGCCGGGAGTCGCCCGACGTCGGGGGCGGTGAACTCGATGCCGACGTCGGCGGCGACGACGATCGAGCGGCGGACGAAGCCCCGAATGCTCAGTTGCGGCAGGCGGTGCACCTGAGCGCCTCGAACCGCCCAGGTGTCGCCAGCAAAGCATAGTGTGTAGCGTTTCCACCACATGAAATTTCATTTCTAACTCTAATCATATTTGTTTCCAATCACTTTCATGTCGTGCACATAAAATGCAGCACATGCGTACAGCTAAGTGAACAGTTGCCGGCGCCGCGGTGAACATGACCCGCGGGGACTGTAATGGCGCGACATTGCGCGCTTAACATGTCCGAAGTTTTGCGGCAGTGGCCGATCGGCCGCTGAAATACATTGAATATCAGCATCTTTAAGGAGACGACATGTCAAATGTGATCGCGCGTACGGAGATACTGGCGGCGACTGCCGGGAAGCTGCATTCCCTCAACGCGGCGTTGCAGGTCGGGGCAGCGGCGGCCGCCGCGCCGACGACCGGTGTTGTTCCGGCCGCCGCCGACGTGGTGTCCTTCCTGACTGCCGCGCAGTTCGCCTCGCACGCAACGCTTTACCAGGAGATCAATGCCCACGCCGCGGTGGCCCGGGAGCAGTTGGCAACCATGCTGGCCATCAGCACCGGTTCCTATGCGGCCACCGAAGACGCCAACACCGCCTTGGTCGGCTAGGCCCGTTTTCCGCATAGTTGGGGGTTTAGGTTTGCGGTTTTGGGTGTTGTTGTGGTGCTGCGTGTTTCG
>NZ_VMQU01000142.1 GCF_007714205.1 Mycobacterium helveticum
GACCGGCCCCACCCTCCCCGGGGGCCATTGACGCGGCGGGGCGGCGGCGGGACCGGCTCCACGCGGGCCTGAACCGCAGGCCAGGGGCATCGGTGAACGCCAGGTTAGGGCACCCTTTCTCGCGGCGAAAGCCGCGGGGATGCAACTATGAGCAGGGCTAAGCAGGCAAATCAAGCAGGCTGATCAACGATGCATTGGGGAGACCTTCTGTGACCACGCAGATGCTCATCAGACTGACCGTGGGCATGGGCATGACCCTGGTCGTGCTCACTATGGCCGCCCGGCGGGTCTGGTGGCTGTTCAAGCTGACGACGTCCGGACAGCCGGCCCCCGGCCACACCGACGACCCCGGCCGGCGGATCTGGACGGAGATCTCCGAGGTCTTCGGGCAGCGCCGGCTGCTCAAATGGTCGGTCCCCGGCCTGGCGCACTTCTTCACCATGTGGGGATTCTTCATCCTGCTCACGGTCTACATCGAAGCCTACGGGTTCCTGTTCCAGGCCAACTTCCACATCCCGATCATCGGCCGCTGGGAGGCTCTGGGCTTCCTGCAGGACTTCTTCGCCACCGCGGTCTTCCTGGGCATCACGACCTTCGCGATCATCCGGCTGACGCGCAGCCCGCGCGAGATCGGCCGCTCGTCCCGGTTCTACGGGTCGCACACCGGCGGCGCCTGGCTGGTCCTGTTCATGATCTTCAACGTCATCTTGACCTATGTGTTCGTCCGCGGATCCGCGGTGAACAACGGCACCCTGCCCTACGGCAAGGGGGCGTTCCTGTCGCAGCTGTTCGGTGCGATCCTGCGTCCGCTCGGCCAGCCGGCCAACGAGATCATCGAGACGACGGCGCTGCTCGCGCACATCGCGGTCATGCTGGCGTTCCTGATCATCGTGCTGCACTCCAAGCACCTGCACATCTTCACGGCGCCGATCAACGTCATCTTCAAGCGGTTGCCCGACGCGCTGGGGCCGCTGCTGCCGATCGAGGCCGACGGCAAGCCGATCGACTTCGACAACCCGCCCGACGACGCGCGGTTCGGCCGCGGCAAGATCGAGGACTTCAGCTGGAAGGCCATGCTGGACTTCGCGACCTGCACCGAATGCGGCCGCTGCCAGTCGCAGTGCCCGGCCTGGAACACCGGCAAGCCGCTGTCGCCCAAGCTGGTCATCATGGACCTGCGCGACCACTGGATGGCCAAGGCGCCGTACATCCTGGGCGAGAAGCAGGCGGAGCCACTCGAGGGTCTCGACCTCGAAACGGTTCACGAACAGGGCCACCACGTGCCGGAGTCCGGGTTCGGCCGGGTGCCCGGCCACGGGCCGGAGCAGGCTGCCCGCCCCCTGGTCGGCACCGCGCAGCAGGGCGGGGTGATCGACCCCGACGTGCTGTGGTCCTGCGTGACGTGCGGGGCCTGCGTCGAGCAGTGCCCGGTGGACATCGAGCACGTCGACCACATCGTCGACATGCGCCGCTACCAGGTGATGATGGAGTCGGAGTTCCCCTCCGAGCTGTCCGGGCTGTTCAAGAACCTGGAGACCAAGGGCAACCCGTGGGGGCAGAACGCCGCCGACCGCACCAACTGGATCGACGAGGTCGACTTCGACGTCCCCGTCTACGGTCAGGACGTCGAGAGCTTCGACGGCTACGAGTACCTGTTCTGGGTGGGCTGCGCGGGCGCCTACGACGACAGAGCCAAGAAGACCACGAAGGCCGTCGCCGAGCTGCTCGCGATCGCCGGGGTGAAGTACCTGGTGCTGGGCGGCGCCGAGTCCTGCAACGGCGACTCGGCGCGCCGCTCGGGCAACGAGTTCCTGTTCCAGCAGCTGGCGCAGCAGGCCGTCGAAACCCTGGACGGGGTGTTCGAGGGGGTGGAGAGCGTCGACCGCAAGGTCGTCGTCACCTGCCCGCACTGCTTCAACACCCTGGGCCGCGAGTACCGCCAGCTGGGCGCCAACTACACGGTGTTGCACCACACCCAGCTGCTCAACCGGTTGATCCGCGACAAGAAGCTGGTCCCGGTCACCCCGGTGTCCCAGGACATCACCTACCACGACCCCTGCTACCTGGGTCGGCACAACAAGGTGTACGAGGCGCCGCGCGAGCTGATCGGGGCCGCCGGGGCCACGCTCACCGAGATGCCGCGGCACGCCGAGCGCAGCTTCTGCTGCGGCGCGGGTGGCGCGCGGATGTGGATGGAAGAGCACATCGGCAAGCGGATCAACCACGAGCGGGTCGACGAGGCCCTGGCCACCGGGGCCGCAACCGTCGCCACCGCTTGCCCGTTCTGCCGGGTGATGGTCACCGACGGGGTCAACGACCGGCAGGAGGAGGCCGGCCGCAGCGGCGTCGAGGTGATGGACGTCGCGCAGATCCTGCTCGGGTCGCTCGACCACGACAAGGCCACGCTGCCGGCGAAGGGCGCCGCCGCCCAGGCGGCGGCGAAGGCCGAGCCGAAGCCCAAGGCCACCCCCAGGGCCGAGGCCGCCGCGCCGGCCGCGCCCGCTGAGGCGCCGGTCAAAGCCGAGCAGCCCGCCGCCGAGCCGGAGAAGGCCGCCAAGGCCCAGGCCAAGTCGGAAGCCCCCGCCGCACCCGCCAAGGGCCTGGGCATCGCCGGCGGCGCCAAACGCCCCGGCGCCAAGAAGACCGCCGCACCCGCGACCCCCGGCAAGGTCCCCGAGAAGGCCCCCGAGAAGGCGGAAAGCGCCCCGGCCCCGGCCCAGGCCAAGCCGGAAGCCCCCGCCGCGCCCGCCAAGGGCCTGGGCATCGCCGCCGGCGCCAAGCGGCCCGGCGCGAAGAAGGCGGCGCCCGATAAGGCACCCGAGACCGCGGATGCCGAGCCGGAGGCCCAGCCGGCATCCGCGCCGAAATCCGAGCCGGCAACGCAGACCGGCGACGCCGAGAAGCCACCGGCTGCCCCCGCCAAAGGGCTGGGCATCGCCCGCGGCGCCCGTCCGCCGGGGAAGCGCTGACCATGCATTCGACGCCGGTCAGCAAAATATCGGTGGACAGTGGTGGCACCATAGTGGCGTGACAACTCACCAGCTGCCCGTGCACGCCCCCGGTCACCACCGGCAGCGGACGTTCGCGCAGTCGTCCAAGCTCCAGGACGTCCTGTACGAGATCCGCGGCCCGGTGCACCAGCACGCCGCGCGGCTGGAGGCCGAGGGGCACCGCATCCTCAAGCTCAACATCGGCAACCCGGCGCCGTTCGGCTTCGAGGCGCCCGACGTGATCATGCGCGACATGATCCAGGCGCTGCCCTACGCCCAGGGCTACTCCGACTCGCAGGGCATCCTGCCCGCCCGGCGCGCGGTGGTCACCCGCTACGAGCTGGTCGAGGGGTTCCCGCGGTTCGACGTCGACGACGTCTACCTGGGCAACGGGTGTTCCGAGCTGATCACGATGACGCTGCAGGCCCTGCTCGACAACGGCGACCAGGTGCTGATCCCGTCGCCGGACTACCCGCTGTGGACGGCCTCGACCTCCCTGGCGGGCGGCACACCCGTGCATTACCTGTGCGACGAGACGCAGGGTTGGCAGCCCGACCTCGCCGACCTGGAGTCCAAGATCACCGAGCGCACCAAGGCGCTGGTCGTGATCAACCCGAACAACCCGACCGGCGCGGTGTACACCCGCGAAGTCCTCACCCGGATGGTCGACCTGGCGCGCCGGCACCAGCTGCTGCTGCTCGCCGACGAGATCTACGACAAGATTCTCTACGACGACGCCGAGCACATCAGCGTGGCCGCGCTCGCGCCCGACATGTTGTGCCTGACCTTCAACGGCCTGTCCAAGGCGTATCGGGTCGCCGGCTACCGGGCCGGCTGGCTGGCGATCACCGGGCCCAAGGACCACGCCGTCAGCTTCATCGAGGGCATCAGCCTGCTGGCCAACATGCGACTGTGCCCCAACGTCCCGGCCCAGCACGGCATCCAGGTCGCCCTCGGCGGCCACCAGAGCATCGAGGACCTGGTGCTGCCCGGGGGCCGGCTGCTCGAGCAGCGCGATGTGGCCTGGGAGAAGCTCAACCAGATCCCGGGCGTGTCCTGCGTGAAGCCGCAGGGCGCGCTGTACGCGTTCCCGCGGCTGGACCCCGAGGTCTACGACATCGACGACGACGAGCAGCTGGTCCTCGACCTGCTGCTGCAGGAGAAGATCCTGGTCACTCAGGGCACCGGCTTCAATTGGCCGGCACCGGATCACCTGCGGATCGTGACGCTGCCCTGGGCCCGGGATCTGGCGGCGGCGATCGAGCGGCTCGGCAACTTCCTGGTCAGCTATCGGCAGTAGCCACCCTTACCGTGGAGCAGGTGACGCACTCACACTCGCACGCACCGTCTTCCGGACCGTCGCCGCTGGGCCCGCTGCCGGCCCGGATCGTCGTCGGCCTGCTGGTTGCGATCGGGGTGGCGGTGCTGGCCGGCGCGGTCGTGCTGTGGCCGAGCCGGCAGCGCGTCGACATCCCGATGCCGTTCCAGAACGCGGCCGGCGGTGCGATCAGCACTCAGGGCGGGCACGTGCTGTCCAGCGGGCTGGGCGACTGCGGCAGCCCCTCGGCGGGCCAGGTGCTCGCCACCGCGCCGGTGTCGGCCGTGCCGGGGGCCGGACGATGCGTGCAGACGCTCATCGCGATCGATTCCGGACCCAACGCCGGGGCCAAGACCCTGCTGGAGTCCTCCCCGGGCCCGGGCCAACCCCGGTTCGCGCCGGGGGACCGCGTCCGGCTCGTCCGGCAGGTCGATGACCAGGGCGCCACCAGCTACTCGTTCTACGACTTCGAACGCGGCTGGGCGCTGGCGGGACTGGCCATCGCCTTCGCGGTGGTGATCGCCGCGGTGGCACGCTGGCGCGGGCTGCTCGCGCTGGTCGGGATCGGGGTGGCGTTCCTGGTGCTGGTGGTGTTCCTGCTGCCGGCGCTGCGGGACGGCGCGCCGGCGGTCCCGGTGGCGCTGGTGGCGTCGGCGACGATCCTCTACGCCGTCATCTACCTGGCCCACGGTGTCAGCCTGCGGACCAGCGCCGCCCTGCTCGGGACGCTGTCGGCGTTGCTGCTGGCCGCCGGATTATCCTGGCTGGCAATACGACTGGCACACCTGACCGGGCTGTCGGATGAGCAGAACGCCACGGTCAGCGCGTATCTGGGCAGCGTGTCGATCAGCGGCCTGCTGCTCGCCGGATTCATCATCGGGTCGCTGGGCGTGCTGAACGACGTGACCGTGACGCAGGCGTCGACGGTATTCGAACTCGCCGTCCTCGGCAGCGCCTCGTCGCGGCGCGCGGTTTTCCTGGGCGCACTGCGGGTGGGCCGTGACCACATCGCCAGCACGGTGTACACGCTGGTGCTGGCGTATGCCGGCAGCTCGCTGCCGTTGCTGTTGCTGTTCAGCGTCGCCAATCGCTCCCTGGGCGACGTGCTGACCGGCGAAGGGGTCGCCGTCGAGCTGGTCCGTTCGGCGGTGGGCGGCATCGCGCTGGCCCTGTCGGTGCCGTTGACGACGGCGATCGCCGCGGTGTTGGCCAAACCGCGACAGGCTAGATCCGACGTTCCAGCAACTCCTGCAGGTAGGCCCCGTACCCGGACTTGAGCAGGGCCTGCGCGCGCTCCGCCAGCTGCTGGTCGCTGATCCAGCCCCGCTGCCAGGCGACTTCCTCCGGGACGCTCACCTTCAGGCCCTGCCGCCGTTCCAGGGTGCGGACGTAGTCGCTGGCGTCCAGCAGCGAGTCGAACGTGCCCGTGTCCAGCCACGCCGTCCCGCGGGCCATCACTTCGACGGAAAGGCGGCCCCGGTTCAGGTAGATCTGGTTGACCTCGGTGATCTCATACTCGCCGCGCGCCGATTTCTTGATGCTCCTGGCGATGTCGATCACGTCGTTGTCGTAGAAATACAGGCCCGGCACGGCGAAGTTGGATTTCGGGGTGGCCGGCTTTTCCTCCAGCGACAGCGCCGTGCCGTCGGCGCTGAACTCGACGACACCGTAGGCCGCCGGGTTGGCCACCCAGTAGGCGAAAATCGCTCCGCCATCCAGGGATTGGAAGCGGCTCAGGCTGGTGCCCAGCCCCGGGCCGTAGAAGATGTTGTCCCCCAGCACCAGGGCCACCGAATCGTTGCCGATGTGGTCCGCGCCGAGGACGAAGGCCTGTGCCAGGCCGTCGGGGCGCTCCTGGGTCACGTAGCTGAGGTTGACGCCGAACTGCGCGCCATCGCCCAGGAGGCGCTGGAAGCCCGCCGCGTCGTGCGGGGTGGTGATCACCAGGATGTCGCGGATCCCGGCCATCATCAGCGTGGACAGCGGGTAGTAGATCATCGGTTTGTCGTAGACCGGCAGCAACTGCTTGCTGATGCCCTGGGTGATCGGGTGCAGGCGCGTGCCGGATCCGCCCGCCAGGATGATGCCGCGCATGTGTGCTTGCTCCTCTACTCAACCCACTACTCGACCCACTACTCAACCCACTACTCGACGAGGTCGCCTTCGGTGAGCTCGGTGGCCGCCAGCGCCGACGCCAGGTCCTCGTGCCGGAAGATCGAGGTGACGTGGTCGTGCACCACCCGAAAGGCCGACGCGGCGCTCGAGACGGCCCCCGGACGGTCCGGGGCGCTGATCTTCTGTTCGACGACCACCACGCCGTCGTGCACGTACATCCGGCCGAGCTCGGCGTTCGAGTTCAGCGAGGCGGCCCAGCGGCGCAGCGCCTCGTGGCCCTGCGCGGCCCCGTGTGCGTCGCCGAACTCGATGTCGTCGCTGGACAGGCTCACCAGAGTGTCCAAATCGCCCTCGTCGAGGGCGTCGTTCCAGGCCAGCACGGTGGCGATCTCCGATGTGGTCATGGTCAGCAAGGTACCGTGTCGCCCCGGCTCAGAGGGGCGTTCGGTCCAGCCAGTTCCGCCAGACGGCGTCGTCGCCGAACAGCTCGATGCCGGTGTCGGCACGCGACACCCGGCGCAGGATCGCCAGCAGCAGGTCGGTGGCGCCGCCGCGCAGCGCGACACTGCCCTTGCCGTGCTGGTGCGTCCAGGCGACGTTGCTGCCGTCGACTCCCACCGTCCATTCGCCCGCTTCGCCCAGCCCCGGATCGGTGGCGTGCAGGTGCAGGGTGTCGCCGTCGTCCAGCGGCAGCGGGTTGCCGTCCCCGCCGGCCTGGATCGCCACGCGTTCGAGCCATTCGGTGATCGCGTCGGCCGCCACGTCGGGCCGGAGGGTGAATTCGGTCCCGAGCGCGAGGGCGGCGTCGGCGCGATGCACCGCCGTTTCGTGTAGCCGGCGCCGGACCCACCAGTTGGCGGGCCGCTGCCCCAGGAAGGTCCACACCGGTGTTTCCGGCCCCGTGGCTTCGACGGCGTCGACGAGCTGCCGGGCACCCGCGCACAACCAGGCGATCGCCTCGGCCGGATCCGGCGGCGGCTTGCCGCCCTCGACCCTGCGGGGGTCGAGGAACTCCTGGAGCCGGTCGCGCACGATCTGCGCCGCCCAGCGGTCACCGCGGCCGACGTGGCGAAAGAGGTGCTGGAAGGTCCAGCCGGGGCACGTCGGCACCGGCGTGGAGTCATCGACGTCGCGAAGCAGGTCCGCGAACGCGCGGTTCTCTTCTAGTAATGCGGCGGCGTAGTCCACGGCGGTCAGGCTACTCGTCGGGTTATCCACGGTTGGAAGTCTGTCCACACGCGGCGACTCGGGCGGCGCCTGCGTCATCGGACGCCACTAAACTTCGAAACTATGTTCGATTGTTCGTTGCCCGACACGCCGGAGTTGCGGGCGGCCGATGACGCGGCGCTGATGGCGGCCATCGGCGGGTGCTCCAGCGCCGATGGCCGCTGCCGCTGCGGGGGCGCGGCGACCGGCCGCCATCGCCGAGTTGGTGGCCCGCCGCGCCGACGGCCCCACCCACTGCGCCATCGAGGTCGACACATTCGTCGCCGACTTCCGCGAACAACACCGCCGCAGGCCACGGCTGCAGCTCGAGTTCGACCGAGCCGGCCCGCCCTGACACCCCGGCTGCGGCAACACCGGTGCCGCGTATCGGCGATCACCGCATCGCGAATCAGCGAAAACTCGGTGCGATACTGGGTGGGTTCGCCGTCTCGCATTCCCCGAAACCTGCTTCCTAGCTAGGGTTGAAGAGGCACTGATCGACACCCGGATCGTCGTCGTTCATGGCGCCCGACAGGTAGGTCAGTGGTCAAGAAACCGCTGCCGGGGCGTTGTTACAGTAATTGTTTGCTGGCGAGTAATTGTTTGCTGGCGAGCGATGGATTGCACGGCGCTCGTCAAAAGTCAAAGCGCCAATGCGATTTACCCGCGTATTTATGCCTAATCCCAGGGGGCAGACATGCCAGAGAAGGCGCTCAATACCTCCGATCCGGCATCGCATGCACTGACAGATATCGCGCGCGCGCTCAGCGATGTCGCTCGGTCGCTGGAGGCTGAGCCGGATCTCCACCACACTGTCGAAGGCATCGTTGCCGCAGTCACCGATACGGTCTCCGGCGCGGCGGATGCCGGGGTGTCGCTGTGGGAAGGCAAGTCACTCCGGACCGTGGCGGCGACCAGTGACTTGGTCGAAAAAGTCAACAACCTTGAGCACAAGTTCAATGAAGGCCCCTGCATCGACGCGCTGCAACTGAGGCGAACCTACCGGATCGACGACATGGCGCACGAGACGCGGTGGCCGACATTTGCCGCGGCCGCCCACGATCACGGCATCCGATCGATGCTCGGATATCGGCTCTTCACCAGCGACAGAACGCTGGGATCGTTAGACCTGTATTCCACACAGCCAAACGCTTTCGATGCTGAGGCCGAAATTGTTGGGGAGTTGTTCGCCGCGCACGCCGCCATCGCAGTGATCGGGTCCACCCAGCACGCCGAATGGCTAACCGCGCTCAATTCCCGCGACACCATCGGGATGGCCAAGGGAATCCTGATGCATCGCGAACAACTCACCGACGAACAAGCCTTCAACTTGCTCGTCTCCACGTCGCAGAGGGCCAACATCAAAATCATCGACCTCGCCGTCTGGCTGGTGGACCAAGCCAACAACACCGGACGCGGACGCGACGAGTAGCGCAAATTGATGTGAAAGTGTCACCGACTGGCCCCGGCTTGTCCGCGCCTCGCGTTTAGCATCCGCGATGGGCGGCCGCGAGCTGAGCGCGGCGGCGCTCCAACGATCGAAACGATAGCCGCGGTGCGGCCGGCGCAGCGCCCCTCCGACGCCCCACCCGAGCCCGGCTATAGCCCTCGGCAGGGTTGCCGGCGGTCGTGCGGTGCCGCGATCTGACGTGTCGCCGGCCGGGCCGGTCGACTGCGACCTCGACCACACGAGCCCCTACGCCCGGGGGGGCCGCACACACGCGGCGAAGGTCAGATGTCGTTAACCTACCCCCTGAGACCAGGCGGCTATCAAAGCTTTCGGACGGTCCGATCTGCCTGGGCTACCGATATTTTCGCTGTCGCGGCCGCCGTCCGCTGGCGCTCCCGTCCGCCGCGACGGACCGAACTGCTCTGCCACGATGACCAGGCGCGACTTTGCCGCTGCCCGATTCACGTGAGAACTTTCTTTACTGCTATCGAGGTGGTGGGCTGTGGGCGGCCTCGGGCGCAGGTGGTGATCGTCGATCCGGCGACCCTGCGGGCCCAATGAGGTGGGCGAGATGTGGATCGCCGAGCCCTCACTCCAGTAGTCCCATTTCGTACGCCCACCCGATAAAGCTCTCGACCTGCGGCAGCCGCATATCTGTGGCCACAAGATCGGCATAGATCCGTTCCGCGGCTTCGGAATCGACCTCGCTGAGGTTCTTGCGCGCTTCGGCGATGATCCACATGGACGTCACAACGCGCGTATCCCTGCTAATGGCCACCGTGCGGGCGTCACTGTCGTCGAGCACCGCGACCATGTGCCGGTGAACGGCGCAGGCCAGCACCGCACACTCGCCCAGATTCTTGGTCGGTGGGTCTCCTTTTCTTGACGGCATATCCGCTTTGATGAGGAGCTGTTGGATCTCCTCGTCGGGGGTGAGGACACCGATTTCGACCCATGGCAGGTCGACGATCGAGGGGATGTCGTAGCCGCGGTCGCGTCCTTCCTCGACCTCGGCATAGACGGAGTCGGGGATCAGGATCACCCCCTGCGGTGCGAGCCGCCGCAGAATGTCCTGGTGTCCGGCGCGGCAGAAGTGGGTGAATGTGGAAGTGTCCATCACCCAGCGGCCAGCAGCGGCACTCACCGTTTCGACTGGATCAGACGCCCGTAGTCAGCGGCGGTCTCGGCACGCTGCTGCGGCAGATCACCCTCCTGGAGCTGGCCACGTAGGAGTTCCACCACACGTGGCGCTGTCAACCGTCGGTCGACGTAGGCAGCCAGGATCGCGGCGGTCAGCTCCGGGGATACCGACGGAGGGGTCAGTTCCTCGGTGGCCAGTGTGATCTGCAGTCGGGCGAACTCACCTACCGCGGGGTTGTCCCGTTCCACGCTGCGGTACTGCTCGGCGGTGATCAGTGCGAGATTGCGTAGATGCAGAATCGCTGCTGACCACGACATCCGAAACGTTCCTGCGACACGGATTATCTTGTCCCGCAGCGTGTCCGACGTATCGTGTCCCCACAGCGCTACGACACCCGCGCGGGGGGCCAGAAGGTGCGCAGCGAATGAGGTGATCATCTGTTCGGCTTCGGCTGTGGCGTTGGAGTCATAAGCGTCGCCGAATAGCCAATGCCCCAGCTCATGCGCCAGCGACATGCGCCTGCGTCCGGCTCTGGCATCGCCGTCGATCACCACGGCGGCTGCCCCGTAGGCGACCTCGACGAGAGCGCCGTCGGCCCCTTTGTCACCCAATGACAACGAGCAGGAGTACAGGCCGAACTGCTCAGCGGCGCCGGCAATGTCCAGCAGCGGGTCTATGCCCAAGCCGAGGTGTCCGCGCACCTGCTGTGCGACGTTCTCGGCGTCGTCATACGACTGAGGGATCGCCCAGGAGGGGCGGTCGGCGACGGCCTTGATTACCCCTGATTCGAGCAACGCGGCCACATCGCCGGCGAACAGTTCCAGCTCCCGGTCCAACCTGGCGGTGATCTCATGGCTGGGCCCGGCGTCGGAGCGCCGACTCACCACCATCGGTAGTGGGTCACGCACGAACCACGCAAGCGGGGTGTCCAGCGCAGCCGCGAGGCCCACCAGCTCGACCGCCGACACCTTGCGCTTACCCTTCTCGATCAGCCCAAGAGCTGTGCGGTCGATCCCGATGCTGGTGGCGAGGTGTTCCTGGGTAAGGTCGAGAGCTTTGCGCGCCTCTGCGATCCGCGTGCCGAGCGTCGTCCCATCCATATGCGCGATTTTCACACATCTGACTCAGGGTGTCGAGCAGCGGAGGCGCGTGGAATGAGCTGACCTGCGGATATGCCTGCGCGGCGTCACCTACAACAGTGCGCCGCCGTCATCCCCTGGCCAATGTTGTCCTGCAAGCCTCATAGCCGATGCCAGCGTGGGGTTGTCGTACACCGCGAATAGCAGCCGTTCCTTCGGGATGCCGAGTTGGTGCAGCAGGTTCATGTACACGACTGCGGTCGTCATCTTCACGATGGCGCTGAGCAGCTTCACGTCGCTGCTGATGTTCTTGCCGCCGTGCGCGACCGGATCGCGTTCTTTCTTGGTCGCGTCAGCCCAGGCTTCAGGGTTGGGCAGGAGCCTGGACATCGCCTCGGCATCAGGGATCGCGGCGAGGTCCAGCAGCTTGGCCCGAAGGGTGCGGGTGTTGTGCCCGAGCTTCTCGCGCAGCCATGTCTTGTGCTGCTCGGGGACATGTTCAAGCAAGGATTTCTTCAGCGCCTTGAACTCGCTCTTGGACATGGGCGGGTCGAAACCGATTCCTTCGTGCAGTGCTTCGGCAGCGCTGACAGCAATGATGAGTTCGGTCTGGAGGTAACCGCTTTGGACGTACAGCAGACCCAGGATCATGTCGAACGTGACGTTGAACTGGCTGCGGATTTTCCACCAGCGGGGGATCAGGGTTTTGAAGTCAACGCCCTCGGTCGCTAGCGTGAAGAGAGCCTTCCGGGTTTCCACTGATGGCGCTTCAGGATCACCAATGACGATGTGCTGCGCTAATGACGTGATCGCGGAACCTACTTGCGCTGCCTGGTCGTTTCGCAGAGCCTCGGAAGGTGTCAGGCTCTCAGACACCACCGCGCATGGACTGTCCATGGCGAACGTGAGTAAGTCCTGAAACACCTTGGCGATGTCATCCCACTCATCGAGTGACTTCGGCTCCGACGAAGTGATCCTGAAGTACGAGGCAGTGAAAGTGGAGGTGTCGATGCCGTGACGTTGGGCATCGCCTGACGGCTCTACATAGCGCCGCCGCAGCTCGATCGTCAGGTCATCCACCGTCACCGTGAGCGGCTCCGCCTGATCCACCTCGACGGACCACCTGCTTCCTCCGGGTAGGTCTGGATGGCGCTCGGTGCGAAGCATGACATCTTCGCGGCGATCCCAAACAGTCAGATTCTCCAGCTCAATCGTTAACCCGCTGAACGCCTTCGCCTCTGGGGCATCGAGGAGAACACCGATGAGAAGCTGCCCGACGTGGATCTCTTGTTCTTTTGCCTCTGGAGAAAACATCACCCGCTTTGATCTTGTGATGAGGCAGTCCAGCAGCGTTACCGGCTTGCCGCCGGCGACACCGTGGATCACAGGGAACCGTCCTGAACCTTCGCCGAAAGCAAAGGCACCGGGCGCCACGCGGGTCACACCGCTTCGGTCGTCAAACCCATAGAGCAGAGAAAGGTTGACGCCGGAGTCGGGCTTATAGGTGAGGATGCCCTGCTGCTCGCCTTGCCCCGATTGCCCTGGCAGCGAGAATTGACCGCGCCAAGTCGCCTCCGAGGATAGGTAGTCGGTCACCTTTGCAGATTAGCGAAGCTTAAGCGGCGCAGCCGTGAGTTTTGAGTCAAGTACGCGGTTGGGGTCGTGAGTGGTCAGGCGGCGA
>NZ_VMQU01000143.1 GCF_007714205.1 Mycobacterium helveticum
GAAACCACCGGTACGCCGTCTGCGGATGAACACCCTGAGCCCGCGCCCACTCCGTCAAATTCACACCAGCAGCATACGCACTAGAACGTTCGTACGCTCACTATCACTCAGTATTCCGCCAACTGCTCGGAACCCCTGCTTGCCCAGCAGATCACCGACGAGCCAGGGCAGATGACCCGGCAGGTAGCCGATTTCGATGTTGGGCCCCTCATCGAGCGCGTCGGGGAAGACGCACACCGAGTAACCCTTGAACGGTGATTCATCCCCGTCCAGGGCGGTGGCCAGCAACGCGGCCGGGCCGTGACACAGCGTGATGATGAACCTGTCGTTGTCCAGGGCCCAGCGCAGCGCGCGCCCCACCGAACTGCTGTCGGGGAGTCCCACCACCGCGCCGTGGCCGCCCGGGATGAAGACGGCAAGGTAGGGCGAATCCGGGCCCAGCTCGTGCTCGACGACGTCCGAAAGCCTCTTGGGCTCTTTGAGCTTCGGCTTGAGGGCCTCGTAGGTGGACAGCACCGCCTCGTCTTCGCGCGGCATCGCCCACAGCTCCAGCTTGGCCGGGTAGCCGCAGATGGTGGCGATCTCGACGTCGAAGCCGGTTTCCCTCAAGTGGTGCAACGGAAGCAGTGTCTCGACGGGATGGTTGCCGGTGGAAAACATCGTACCGTTCTCCATCAGCACGTAGCGCTCCTCGGTCGCGATCATGAGCACTTTCCACTTGCCCCCGGTGTATCCGCCCGGGTGCTCTACACCGGCGAAGTCGGTCTTGGGCGACGTGTACTCGTTCAGCGAATACGCGGAAGGAAAGAACGCGTTGTCTTCCGCCTCGTCGGGCCTGGGGTCCTTGCTCAGATTCTCTGCACTGCGCGCCATCTGCGGGGACTGCCCGCTCGACGTTTTCCGTAAACGCGGATTTGCGCGGCGTCACGAACGTCGTTACCGCCGCACCTGCTCGGTACGGTTGATCGTCACACCGGGATGCCGCAGCGGCAGCAAGAACATCGTCAGGCCCTCGCGCTTGGGCACGTCCCAGTCGGTGCGGGCCAGGCACCGGCGCCTGGCCTTCTCCGGGTCGAGGCGCGGCAGGTGCTCGGCCGGCCGGGCCGCGGACCTGCTCCGGAATTCCGCGACCGACTCCGCCGCCCAGCGAGACAGGTTTACACTTCACGGAGAAAATGTCACGCCCAGCCCGCAGATCGACCGGAATCGAGCCGCAATGACAGAAGGCGCACCCACCCTGATGGCCGCCGACGACACCGCCACCCTGCTGGCGATCGAGGCCATCAAGCAGCTCAAGGCCCGCTACTGTCGCCACCTGGACGCCAAGGACTGGGCGGCGTGGCGCACGATCTTCACCGATGACTTCGTCAGCGACACCGCCGAGGCGGGCGGCAAGGTGATCGTCGGCGCCGACGACTTCGTGGCATTCCTGCGCAGAACCCTCGGCCGCCCGGCGCAGGCCACCGCACACCAGGTGCACGCGCCCGAGATCGAGCTCGCGTCCGCGACGACGGCCCGCGGGGTGTGGGCGCTGCAAGACGTCGTGCGACTCGCGCCCGGGGTGTCGCTGGTCGGCTACGGCCACTACCACGAGACCTACGAACGCGTCGACGGACAGTGGCTCATCAAGAGCTCCAAGCTGACCCGGCTCCGCGAGGACATCACCACCCCGGTCGTCTCGGTCTACGTCTCCCCCGGGATTCGCCGGGCGATCGCCAGGGTCGCCGGCCGGCTGACGGGGCGGTGACCGTGGCCGCCACCACCGTGCTCGTCACCGGCGCGTTCGGGCAGATCGGCAAGCGATGCACCGAAATCCTGCTCGACCGCGGCCACACCGTCGTCGCGATGGATCTGCGTACCGACAAAACCGTTGCCGCCCAACGGGAGCTGTCCGCCCGCGCCGGTACGCTGATACCGGCCTACGTCGATCTCCTGGATCCGGCCGCGGTGCGCGAACTCGTCGCAACCCATCGGCCCGCAGCGATTATCCACCTCGCGGCGATCGTCTCGCCGCCGTCGTACCGCAACCCCGCCGTGGCCAGAAAAGTCAACGTCGGCGGCACCGAGAACCTCCTGGCGGCGGCGGCCGAGCTGCCCCACAAGCCGCTGTTCCTGATGGCCTCCAGCGCCGCGGTCTACGGGTCGCGCAACCCGTATCGCCGCCCGGAACGCATCACCCCCGACACCCCGGTGAATCCCATCGACCAGTACGGCCAGGACAAGGTGCTGGCCGAGGCGGCGATCCGCGCCAGCGGCCTGCCGTATGCGCTGTTCCGGCTCGCCGGCGTCGCGTCACCGGACACCCAGGGCAGCATCAACGGCGACTACCTGGCGCTCCTGCGTTCGATGCCCGGTGACAACCGAATCCACATGGTGGACGCCCGCGACGTGGGCCTGGCATTCGCCAACGGCGTCGACCGAGCGGCCACCATCGCCGGCAAAGTGCTGCTCATCGGCGGCGACGAATCGTATGTGATGCTGCAGCGCGACCTGCAGGACGACATGATGGCCGCCGCCGGCCTGGGCCGGCTGGGCCCCGCGGCCAGCCTGCCCGGCGATCCCAACGACGACCGCGGGTGGAGCTTCACCGGCTGGTACGACACCACCGAGACGCAGGCGCTGCTCGACTTCCAGGAGCACGACTGGCACCAGACCCTGGACTGGATCGCGAAATCCCAGGGCCGCAGGCGCATCGTCGCGCGGGCGTTGAGCCCGCTGCTGCGGCCGCTCGTGCTGGCCACCCTGCTGATGCAGCGCCGCCTCGAGGGGCGGGGCCCCTACGCCGATCCGTGGGCGCTGATCGCGAAGAAGTACGGTCCCGGGGCGCTCGCCACCCCGGATTAGCGCCGCGACGGGAAGAACCTGGCGGCCTTGCGGAATGGACTCTTCGACGGGTTCGGGTTTCCAGCCGAGTTCGCGTTCGGCCTTGCCGTGGTCCAGCGGCGACATCAACTCGGCCATCCGCACTCCGGCATAGGCGAACGGGAACCGTGCGGCGTCGGCCCTAACGTTTGGCCTGCCCTGCGCTACGACGGCGCCCGGCCGCGATCCGATTTCTTGCCGATGTGCACGGTTTCAACCGAAGCCCTCGTCGTGGGTGGGTCCCAACGGCAAGGTCGCTCACGCCGAATTGCGTTGGCCCGAAGGAGGTTCGGTGCCGCTCAGCAGCACCGGATATCCCCCCGATGGGGTTCACGATGTGATGAAACCCGGAAGCAGCGCCACTTATGTCGACATGGCTTTCGGACGTTTAATCAGCGCGTGGCGTACCGAGGCCACCGGCGATCTTCGATGTGGTGAGGTCGTGCCAGTCCAGCGGTCATCCGCCTCCGCCGCCGGCGGCACCGCCACCACCACCGGCACCGGCGCTACCGCCGGATTCCCACCAGTTGTAGACACCGGAATACGCACTCGTTGGGCACAAATTCTCAGCCGCGGCGAGAACGAATTGAGCCGCTTGTTTGAGGGTCAGTGTCGGATAACGCTTCTGCAGGTCCACGGCCGCCTGGACACCGTCGTAGCCGCCGTTCCAGAGTTCCCCGCACACCCGGTAACCGTTGTTCAGCACCGCCGGCTCCAGCCCGGTGACGCCGGCCGCTTGCGCGGCGGCCAAGAAATCCTGGACCGGGTGATGCTTCTGCAGGGCGGTCAGCCACAGCTGCCGCACCTCGACGACTTCGGGGGCTTGGGGTGCGGCGGTGGCCGGTGCAGGCAGCGGCGCCGACGCGCCGATCGCCGGTTGCGGGTCCCGCCCCGGCTGCGGGTTCACCGCGGCCCACCGGATCGGGAAATACAGGCCGACGCCCAGCAGTATCACCACCGGGATGGCGATCGCGGTCCGCAGCACTGCCCGGAAGCCCTCGGTCACCGGGCCGGCCTGCGCGGCGGCCACAGACGCCAGGGCGCACAGCACCACGGCCGAGATGGCGACCAGCCACAACCCCCAGCCGACGTGAAGGCCGCCCGGTCGGCGGCCGGTCGATGTCATGGCGGAGATGTTGACCATCGCGATGAGAAGGGACCCAAGACCGGCGGCCGGGGCGACCCATGCCAGGGCGGGCAGCCACCGCGCGCCGGACCCGGTCCTCGCGCGGTGCAGCACGGTGAACAACGCGATGCCGGCCACGGCCGCGAGGGCGAAGGTGGTTCGTCCCTGCCACCAGACGCCGACTGTGGCACCGTTCGCCGAGCCCGAAGCGGGACTCGCCCAGGGGCCGACGCTGCCGACGACGATGCCCACGCTCGCGGCGATCGCCGCGATCACATTCGGCAGGTAGCCCGGTGCGAACCCGCGAGGGCCGCTGCCCGATGCGGTGACGTTGCGTTCACGGCCTTCTGGATCGGGCATGTGTGGTCCTCGCCAGGATCTGGGGTTGAGATTTGCATCTATGTTTCGGCGTCGAAGCGCCGATCACGAGGGCCGAAAGTCCCGATGAAAGCCCTCTGGTCATACATCTGCACGTGGCGGCCCGACGGGACGGGTCGGGTCGGGGTGCGCATGCTGCTGCACGACGAGGGCAACGCCCCGACAAGGCCGTCGTGGCTGCGGCGCGGCGCAGAGCAGCCCGCTGGCCCCGATCACCCGCTTCGTCGGGCCGGCCACTAGCTGCTAGCGGTCGATCCAGGCCATTTGCGCCTCGGCGTGGTGGCCCCCGGCGGGCGGGGTGAGACGGTCCAGCCTGGCCAGCTGCCCGGGGCTGAGCTCGAGGGCGTCGGCACCCACGTTCTCCTCAACGCGCGCAACGCGTTTGGTTCCGGGGATGGGAACGATGTCGGAGCCCTTCGCCAGCAACCAGGCCAGGGCGACCTGAGCCGGGGTGGCGCCGACATCGGCGCTGATGTCGCGCAGCTCGTCCGCGCTGCTGAGGTTGTGGGGGAAGTTCTCCTCGGCGAATCGCGGATTGGTCTTGCGGTAGTCGGTGTCGGGAAGTTCCCCGGCGGAGCGGATGGCACCGGTGAGGAAGCCGCGGCCCAACGGCGAGTAGGCGACGAAGCCGATCCCGAGCTCCCGCAGCACCGGCAGCACCCCGTCCTCGGGGTCCCGGGTCCACAGCGAGTACTCCGACTGCACGGCCGTGACGGGGTGCACGGCGTGTGCCCGGCGGATGGTGTTCACCCCGACCTCGGACAGCCCGACGTACCGGATCTTCCCGGCTGCCACCAGCTCGGACAACGCCCCGACCGTCTCCTCGATCGGGGTGCCCCGGTCCAGCCGGTGCTGATAGCAGAGGTCGATGTGGTCGGTCGCCAGCCGCGTGAGCGAACCATCCACGGCGATACGGATATTGGCGGGGCTGCTGTCCAGGCCGTCCCGACCGGTGTGGGACAGCAGGCCGAACTTGGTCGCCAGCACGACCCGATCCCGCCGGCCCCGCAGGGCGCGCGCGACCAGCTCTTCGTTGACGTAGGGGCCGTACACCTCGGCGGTGTCGATCAGCGTGACGCCGAGGTCGATGGCGCGGTGGATGGTGCGGACGGACTCCGCGTCGTCGCCGCCCGCGCCCGCGTAGGCCACGGACATGCCCATCGCGCCCAGGCCGACGCGTCCGACATCGAGGCGGCCGAGGTGGGCCTGCTTCATGAAACTCGCCCTTGTCTCATGGAGTCATCTTCTCTCATGGAGTCATTGTGCCGTGGGCGACTTCGGGCCACGGCGCGGGTACCGTGGCCCGCGTGCACCGCATGGACCTTTCGGCGAACTGATGGACGGCGCCACCACGGGGCAGGCGCGCAATCTCGCGGTCGACTTCTACCGGGTCTCCGGCGTGGTGCTGATCGTGCTGGGACATTGGCTGGCCGGTTCGGTGACGTACCACGGCGGACGATTCGGTCGGCAGAATCCGCTGCTCGATCTGCCGTGGACCCAGTGGTTGACCTGGATCTTCCAGGCCGTTCCGGTGTTCTTCCTGGTCGCCGGCTACGCCGGTGGGATCTCCTGGACGCGTCGGCGCGCCGGCGACGACTTCTCCCGCCACGCGTGGACCCGGCATCGGCTGGCCCGCGTGCTCGGGCCGACGGCGGCGTACGTCGCGCCCGTGTGGGTCGCCGTGGCCGTTGCGGAGTTCCTCGGCGTGTCGGGCTCCCTGCTCGATTACGCGGGCTGGGCGGCGGCCATGCACCTGTGGTTTCTCGCCATCTACCTGGTTGTGGTGTCGCTGACGCCCATCGCGGTTGCCGCGCAGGGACGTTGGGGTCTCGGGGTTGCGGCGGCGCTGGCGATCGGAGTCATCGCATTGGACGCCGCATCGGTGCACGGCCATGTCCCCTACCTCGGATGGCTGAACTACGTGTTCTGCTGGGGGCTGCTCTATCAGCTCGGAATCGCGTGGCACGGGGGCCTGCTGGGCGGGCTCAGGCCGCTGCTGCTGGCGACCGGGTCGGCGGTCGCGCTGGCGCTGCTGATCTGGCGGGGCGGATATCCGGTGAGCATGATCGGCGTTCCCGGCCAGGCCATCGAGAACACGACGCCGCCGAACGCGGCGATGCTGGCGTTCGGGTGCACCGAGGCCGGGCTGGCGATCGCGCTCGCCCCTGCGGTCAACCGGGCGCTGCGCGCCGGCTGGGTGCGGCGCGCGCTGTCGGTCGCCAACACCAACGTGATGGCGCTCTACCTGTGGCACATGATCCCGGCCGTGATCGTCGCGGTCGTCGCCTACCCGGCCGGACTGTTGCCCCAACCGGTCGAGGGATCTGCGGCGTGGTGGCTGGCCCGACTCGAGTGGGTCGTCGTCCTGACGGTAATGACCGGCGCGGAGATGGTCGTGTTGGGTTGGCAGCGGCGCATTTTCGGTGCCCCGCTGCCCACTTTCGGGGTCCGGCTCCCCCACCGCTGGGGCGAGGCGGTCACGTTGGCCGGCGCCGCGATGGCGGTCTACAGCCTCGAGTACCTGGCCGCCGACGGCTTCGCTCCGGACGGGCGCTTCCCGTGGGCGACCGCGGTGGTGTTCGCGGCCGGGCTGATCCTGGTGATGTTTCGTCCCGCGGATCCCCGGCTCAGCCCGTGAACCCGTGATGGTGCATCACGTGCTTGATGCGGGTGTAATCCTCCAGCCCGTACAGGGACAGGTCCTTGCCGTACCCGGAGTGCTTGAAGCCGCCGTGTGGCATCTCGGCCACCAGCGGGATGTGGGCGTTGATCCACACGCAGCCGAAGTCCAGCTGCGCCGCCATCCGCGCCGCGGTGTCGGCGTTGCGGGTCCACACCGATGACGCGAGCCCGTATTCGGTGCCGTTGGCCATGGCGACGGCCTGCCGTTCGTCGCCGAACCGCTGCGCGGTCATGACCGGTCCGAAGATCTCGGTCGCGACCAGCTCGTCGTCCTGGTGCAAGTCGGCGATCAGGGTGGGTTCGTAGAAGAAGCCGGCGCCGTCCTTGCGGCGGCCGCCGGTGAGCAGCCGGGCATGCGCCGGCGCGCCCGAGACCAGGCCGGAGACCTTCTCGAGCTGGTTTGCGTTGTTGATCGGGCCGTACAGGATGTCCTCGTCGGCCGGGTCGTAGCCGGTCTTGATCTCGCCCACCGCGTCCGACATGGCCGCCAGGAACTCGTCGTAGATGCCGTCGCCGATGATCATGCGCGTGGCCGCGGTGCAATCCTGCCCGGCGTTGAAATAGCCCGCCTCGGTGAGGCCGCGCACGGTGGCCGCGATGTCGGCGTCGTCGAAGACGACCACCGGTGCATTGCCGCCGAGCTCCAGATGCGCGCGTTTGAGGTCCTTGGCCGCGCTGGCCGCCACCGCCATCCCGGCCCCGACGGATCCGGTGATCGACACCATCTGCGGCACCGGGTGCGCGACGAGTTCCGCACCGGTGTCGCGGTCGCCGCAGACCAGGTTGCAGACCCCGGGCGGAAAGATCTCCTGCATCTTCTCCACGATCCAGAACGCCGACGCCGGCGTGGTGTCCGACGGTTTGAGCACCGTGGTGCAGCCGGCGGCCAGCGCGGGCGCGAACTTCCACACCAACATCAACATCGGGTAGTTCCACGGCGCCACCTGCGCGACCGGGCCGACGGGTTCGCGGCGCACCGACGAGGTGTACCCCGGCATGTACTCGGCCTGGGCACGGCCTTCGAGGACACGCGCGGCGCCCGCGAAAAACCGCAGGTGGTCGAGCACCTGCGGAATCTCCTCCGAGGTCGTCAACCCGATCGGCTTGCCGGTGTTCTCGCTTTCGACCGCCACGAGGTCCTCGGCGTTCTCCTCGATGGTGTCGGCGAGTTCCAGCAGGGCCCGCTGCCGGTCCCCGGGGGTGCTCCAGCGCCACGACTCGAATGCCCGTGCCGCCGCCCTGAACGCCCGGTCGACGTCTTCGGCCGACGAATTCGGCGCCGCGGCATAGGTTTCCCCCGTGGCGGGGTTGACGATGTCCATCAGCCTCCCGTCGGCCGGGGCCCGGACCTCGCCACCGATGATGTTGTGGAAGAGCTTCTTCTCCGACACGTGCGTCACCTCCGTGTTTTGCGGTGTCGGGCGTCCCCGCCGTCGTGGTGGCAGTCGGTTGCCGGGGTGGGCGCGACGTCCAACGCCGGCGTGCGATCGAAGAACCCGACAGGCTTGAGCCAGAACGACACCGTGTCGACCGGCATGATCGGCCAGTCCTCCGGACGGGTGATGTGGTGGATCCCGAAGGTGTACCAGAGCACCACGTCGGTGTTCTGGATGGGGCGGTCGGCCGCGGTCCAGCGGGGCAGGCCGAGACCGGGCCCGCTCTGGTTCACGAACTCCCCCGCCGGCCAACGCTCGTCGGGACGGTTCGGAGTGACCCACACGGTGTGGCCGATGACTCCGGCGCGCTGCAGGACCGGCGATTCGCGATCGAACATGGCCGGGATCGCCCCGCCAGGCACCAGCTTGTAGGAGGGGTGGGTGCCCAGGCCGTTGGTGACGTTGTCGTTGACCACCCGCCACGCCCGCTGCGTCTCCCAGCAGTAGTCCTGCTTGCCCTCTTGTTCGGTGCGCAGCGGAGTCTCCGTCTGCTGCAACGACAATCCGTAGGGGTTGTCCGGCCCCATCGGGACCGGCACGGATTCGCCGGCGTAGACGGTGTTCTCGGGGCCGTCGACGTCGAGGTCGAGCCGGGCGGTGAGGAAATGCTGGTGGTAGGGCGCGTAGGTGCGGTTGTCCACCAATGCCCCCCGGGAGGCCTTTTCACCGGGGTACAGGTGGGTGGTCAGGATCAATCCCGTTGCCCGAAGCTCGCTCTGGATGCTGCCGTCCTGGTAGAAGCGCCAGTAGACGAGGTATTCGTAGTTGGCCACGGTCACGTGGAACGACACCGTGAGCCGGCGCGCGCGCCGCACCTCGGCGCCGGTCTCATGATCGACGTGCTTCCACAGCACCGCGTCGTCCTCCTCGTGGATGCAGATGGCGTTCTTGATGGCATACGGCCGGCCCTTGCTGTCGTGCAGGGCCGCGTCGAGGTAACGGATCTCGCCCAGGCAGTCGCAACCCAGTTCCAGGGAGGTCGTCATGAACCCCAGGCCCCACTCGCCGATGTCGAAGGCCGTCCGCCGGTAGTGGTCGTCGGACTGGTCACGGTAGGGCACCGTCATCTCCGCGAACGACATCCGGTGGGCGATCGGGCGGACCCGCCCGTGGTCGTTGTAGGTGACGGTGTGCAGCGTCATTCCTTCGCGCCAGTTGAAACCGATTCGCAGGGACCAGTTCTGCCATTCCAGCCGGTTTCCGGTGAGCCTGAACGAAGGGCCGTCGGGCTGAGTGATCTTCAATGGCCGCAACGGTTCTCGGGCGCTGGAGTCGAGCAGGCGCCGGGGAAGGTGCTGCGGCAGGTACTCGCCCATCACCTCCGGCAACTCCAGCGGCTCCCCTTCCTCGATGTCGAGCACCTCCATGGAGTTCAGGTCGATAATGCAGTGGAAACCCCTGAGCTGATGGGCGTAACGGTTCGCACCGCCCGGCGCCGTGAGCCAGGTGTCCGACCACGCAAGCCGGAGACCGCGATAGTCCTCCGGGATCAGGACGTCACCGTAGGCCCAGATGTCGGCGAACACGTTCCCCACGTCGGTGATGCCGCGGCGGTGCAGCGCGGCCGCGACGCGCGGATCGCGGCGCATGGCCTCGTTCGCCTCGTAGAACTCGTCGACCGTGATGTTGGGTTGGACGCCGGGCACGTGGTCCCACGCCACCACCGCATCGTCGGTCAGCGAGACGAGCGCCTTGAACGTCGTGTTGGTGTCGCGGTCGAAGCACACGACCGCTGCCCGTCGGTCGGGCACGACACCGGTGTCCTCGAACGCGGCGACCCCGGGCTTGCTCGGCTCCTCCAGCGCGATCGAGGCGAACCGCCAGCGGTCGTCGACCGACTTGTCCCGGCGCACGACTGCGGCCGCCTGCGCGAACTCGTCCTCGGTGAGCGGGTCGAGCGGATGGAAGGTGTGGATCAGGGCGTCGGTCATAGCTTGTCTCTACCCACCTGTGCAGGCCTCCACCCCTTCGCCGCGATGCGGGCCGACCACAGCCGCCTCGCCGCGGCGTCGGCCGGCCCACCTCCGGACGAAACGGCTTGCGCCGCAACGGGCGTGACCAACCTGGCCGGCAAACCGGCCGGGCGCCGAATTCCACGACCACTCCGGCGATTTGCGAGACCATACGGGTAGGCTGCCCTAACTTCGACAGGAGGATGGTCGTTGAGAAATTCGCTACCGAGCGGCCGCGGCCACCAAATATCTCGAAGCGGACACCACACGGCTGCGCCTGTTCGACGTCCTGATGTTCGACGCCATCGGCCCGTTCGGCGATTCGCGGGTCCGCTTCGCGGAGCTGCACACCCATCTCCGCGACTTGTGCAAAGGCTGGATCGCCGCGGGCCGGGACGCCGAAGAGATTCGCGCCGACGTCGATCCGCGCGCGGTCGTGACGGTGCTGATCGGCGCGGTCAGGGGCATCGCCTACCAGGCGCTCATCGATCCCACGCTCGACCTCGACCCGCTCTACCGCAACCTCGAGGCACTTGCGATTGCGGGGTTACGCACCCGATGAGGAACCACCTATGCACGTTTGCTCAGCCGTCGTTAAGGTCCCCTCTTTGAAGCACGAAACGGACTGTATGTTATCCGCATGTCTGCTATGCTTAGAGCATGTCGACCATGGTTCAGATTAGGAACGTCCCCGAGGGGCTCGTCCACGAGCTGAAGGCCCGGGCAGCGGCGCACCGGATGAGCCTCAGCGATTTCCTGCTTGCCCGACTGGGAGAAATCGCTGAAGAACCAACTCTCGACGAGGTTCTCGATCGCCTCGCGGCGTTGCCACGCCGGGACCTCGGCGTGGCGGCGGTTGAATTGGTTGACGAAGCTCGATCCGAGTGATCGTGTTGGATGCCTCGGCGGCTGTCGAACTTGTCCTCGCGACGCCGCCGGGGGCGGCGGTGGCCCGGCGCCTGCGCGGTGAGGCAGTGCACGCCCCCGCCCACTTCGACGTCGAGGTGATCGGTGCCATCCGTCGAGCGGTCGTGCGCCGGCTTATCAGCGATCACGAAGGGCTCGTGGCTGTTGCCGACTTCCGATGCCTGCCGCTACGGCGTTGGCCTACAAAGCCGTTCGTCCAGCGCGCCTACCAACTGCGCAGAACCCATACCGTAGCCGACGCCATGTACGTCGCGCTCGCTGAGGGCCTGGCTGCGCCGCTCATCACTTGCGACGGGCGACTCGCCCAATCTCATGGCCATGACGCGGAGATAGAACTCATCGCTTGATCATCGCCACCCAGCGTGCGCCCATCGCCCTGCTCGGCCCGGGTCCGGCAGCCCCGGGCCGGTCAGCATCCGCCGCGCCACGAGGTCCGGTAGCAGGCGCCGGCGCGGGGTCGCCATCGTGGTCACCGAATCCGGCGGCGCGCCCGAGGCGTGGTTGCGCGGCGGCGGCGCGCTGTGCGCGTGGACCCCGAATGTCTTGCGCGGGTAGTTTTTTCAGTCCGCGACGGACGCCCTGGCGACGATCACCGGTACCCGCACGGAGTGCAGCACCGCGTTGCTGACCGAGCCCAGCACCATGCCCGCCAATCCGCCCCGGCCGTGACTGCCCACGACGACAAGCTGCGCCGCATCGGCCTTTTCGATGAGCTCATGAGCCGGCCGGTCGCGCACGACCATTCGGCGCACCGCGACATCGGGATAGCGTTCCTGCCAGCCGGCGAGCCGCTCGGCGAGACCGCGTTCGGCCTCCTCCAGCAGTTCGGGCAGACCCGATTCCCCGAGATCGCCGACCATGAGGTCGCTCCATGCGTGCAGGGCCACCAGGCCCACCCCGCGGCGTGAGGCCTCGTCGAACGCGATCGCCGTGGCCAGTTCGGAAGCCGGCGAACCGTCGATTCCCACCAGAACCGGGGCGTCCGGGCGCGGCAGTTCTCCATCGTGGATCACGGCGACCGGGCAACTGGCCTGCCGCGCGACCGTCGAACTGACCGAACCGATCACGCCGCGGGCCAGCAGCCCACGTCCGGAGCTGCCCACCACGACCATCTCCGCCCGCGCGGACATCGTGATCAGGGTCGCCGCCGGGGTCGCGAACACCAGCTCCCTGCCGATGGGGAGCTTGCGGTCGGGCGGCATCGCGTCTTCGGCGATCTTGACCGCGTGCATGATCGCCTTCTTGCCGTCGTCTTCCAGCCGCACCGCCAGGGAATCGGGGTAGGGCATCGGCGGCCAGCTCGCGGTGGGGGTGACCACGGCGTGGACGATCGTCAGGGGAACGTTTCGCATCGCCGCGTCACGGGCCGCCCACGCGACGGCGACGTTGGACGCCGCCGAGCCGTCCGTGGCGACCACCACGCCGGGCTGTTTGAGTGCTGTCATTTTGTACTCCCTCCGTCAGGAGGGACGTTATCGGCGACGGGGCCCCCGGTCGTGAGGCTTTAGTCCCCAACCGGGGGGGGGGCGGGGGGGGGGG
>NZ_VMQU01000144.1 GCF_007714205.1 Mycobacterium helveticum
TGCCCGTGCGCCCAGACCGTCACGCCACGCGAGACATAGCACACCCCACCCGACCCACATTCATGGCAATAGAACCGCGAAAATTCATCTATACCGCCACATTTCACAAAATAAATCCCGGCGAATCGCCGGGCGAACGCCACTACCGCGATTTGCAGAACCGGATCCGGCGGCATATCCGACGCCAGTACGTCATCACAGTCGTCTCCGGCAAGGGGGGCGTCGGGGTCACGACGATGGCCGCGTGCATCGGCGGGGTGTTCCGGGAATGCCGGCCCCAGAACGTGATCGCGATCGACGCCGACCCCGGTTTCGGAACCCTGGCCGACCGCATCGACGAGTCGCCGCCCGGCGACTACACGGCGATCATCAACGACACCGACGTCCAGGGCTATGCGGACATCCGGGAACACCTGGGGCAAAACGCGGTGGGCCTGGACGTGCTCGCCGGAAATCGCTCATCAGACCAGCCCAGACCGCTGGTGCCGGCGATGTTCTCCGGCGTGCTGACGCGGTTGCGTCGAACGCACACGGTCATGATCGTCGACACCGCTCCCGACCTCGAGCACGAAGTGATGAAGCCGGTGCTGGAGAACACCGACACCCTGGTGTTCGTCTCGGGCATCACCGCGGATCGGTCGCGTCCGGTGCTGCGTGCCGTGGACTACCTCAGATCCCAGGGCTACCACGAGCTGGTCTCGCGCAGCACGGTCATCATCAACCACACCGACGCCCTCACGGACAAGGAAGCGCTGGCCTACCTGACGGAGCGGTTCACCAAGGTGGGCGCAATCGTGGAAGCGATGCCATTTGATCCGCACCTGGCCAAAGGCGGGATCATCGACACGGTCCACGAGTTGAAGAAGAAATCGCGGCTGCGGCTTTTCGAAATCACCGCCGGGCTGGCCGACAAATACATCCCCGACGCCGAGCGGGCGCCCCAATGACTGCGCCGCATAAGGTCGCCTTTCCGGCGCGTTGTGCGGTCAATATTTCCTACGAGAAACACCTTTGTTCACAAGTCTTTCCCGCCGCAATTCCGGTGGAGGGATTCTTCGAGGGAATGGTGGAGCTGTTCGACGCCGACCTCAAGCGCAAAGGGTTCGACGGCGTTGCGCTGCCGCCCGGAAGTTATGAGCTGCACAAGATCAACGGCGTGCGGCTCGACATCAACAAGAGCCTCGACGAGCTGGGTGTCCAGGACGGCGACACCCTCGTGCTGGTGCCCAGGGTCGCCGGGGAGTCGTTCGAACCGCAGTACGAGTCGCTGTCGACGGGCCTGGCGGCCATGGGCAAGTGGCTCGGCCGCGACGGCGGCGACCGGATGTTCGCGCCGGTCACACCGCTGACCGCCGCCCACACCGCGATCGTGCTCATCGCCATGGCCGTCGCCGTGGTCGTGGGCCTGGCCCTGCGCGCGCGCACCTTCACCGACAACGCGATCCCCGCGGCGGTGGCCGGGGGGGTCGGTGTGCTGCTGCTGGTCGCGACGAGGGTGGTCTGGCGCGGGTGGCGGGAACGGCGCGACCTTTTCAGCGGGTTCGGCTGGCTGACCGTGGTGCTGCTGGCGGTCGCCGGTGCCTGCGCGCCGCCCGGCGCGCTCGGCGCGGCCCACGGGCTGATCGGATTGGTCATCACGCTGCTGGGTGCCGTCGCGATCGGGGTGCTCACCCGGCAGCGCTGGCAGACCGCCGTGGTCACCGCGGTGGTGACGGTCTGCGGGATTCTGACCGCCGTCGCGGCCGTGCGGATGTTCCGGCCGGCATCGGTGCAGGTGCTCGCCATCTGCGTGCTGGTCGGGTTGCTCGCCCTGGTCAGGATGACACCGCTGATCGCGCTGTGGGTGGCGCGGGTCCGCCCGCCCCACTTCGGGTCGATCACGGGCCGGGACCTGTTCGCGCGCCGCGAGGGGATGCCCGTCGACACCGTGTCCCCGGTCAACGAGGACGAAACCGAGGACGAGGACAACGAACTGACCGACATCACCGCCCGCGGCGCCGCGATCGCCGCCTCGGCGCGGCTGGTCAATGCGGTGCAGGTCGGCGTGTGCGTGGGGGTTGCGATCGTGCTGCCCGCGGCGGTCTGGGGGGTCCTGACGCCGGGGCGCCCGTGGGCGTGGCTGGCGGTGCTGGTGGCCGGGCTGGTGGCGGGGATCTTCATCACCCAGGGCCGCGGCTTCGCGGCCAAATACCAGGCCATCGCGTTGGTGTGCGGTGCGTGTGCCGCGGTCTGCGCCGGCGTCGTCAAGTACGCGCTGGCCGCCAGGAACGTCGAAGCCGGGCTGCTGTGGCCCGCGGTGGCGGTGGCGGTGTTCGCCGCATCGGGTTTGGCCGCGGCACTTTTGGTGCCGGCGATGCGGTTCAGGCCGATCATCAGGCTGACCGTGGAATGGGTCGAGGTGCTGGCGCTCATCGTCTTGTTGCCGGCGGCGGCGGCCCTGGGGGGGCTGTTCACGTGGCTTCGACACTGAGGCCGCTGAGACGGGGGTGCCTGCGGGCCGCCGCGGTGTCCGGCGTTGTCCTGCTCGCCGCGTTGTCCTCGAACGCCCCGGCCGTCCAGGCCATTACGCCGCCCGCCGTCGATCCTGCGCTGGTCCCCCCCGACGGCCCCCCGCACCCCGACCAGCCGATGCGCCGGGCCAACAGTTGCTCGTCGCCGATCACCGTGCGAAACCCGGACGTGGCCCAGATGGCGCCCGGATTCAACCTGCTCAACATCGCGAGGGCGTGGCAGTACAGCACCGGCAACGGCGTCGCCGTCGCGGTCATCGACACCGGCATCACCCCCAACCCTCGGCTGCCGGTCGTGCCCGGGGGCGACTACATCATGGGCGAGGACGGCCTTTCGGACTGCGACGCGCACGGCACCATCGTCGGTTCGATCATCGGCGCTGCGCCCCAAGGGATTCTGCCGATGCCGCGGCCGATGCCGGCGGCACCGGCTTTTCCCGCACCGGCCGGACCGCCACCGGCGATCGGGGGGCCGCCGCCGCCGGTCGAGGTCCCGCCGCCGGCGGCGCCACCGCCGCCGCCACCGCCGGTGACGATCACCCAGGTCGTTCCGCCGCCCCCGCCACCACCCCCGGTGGAACCGGGCGCCATGGGGCCGTCCAACGGCCCGCCGGATCCGCAGACCGACGACGAACCGGCGGTCCCGCCGCCCCCGCCGGGAGCACCCGACGGGGTGGTCGGCGTGGCTCCGCACGCCGTCGTCATCTCGATCCGGCAGTCGTCGCGGGCGTTCGAGCCCGTCAACCCGCCGCCGGCCGACCCGAACTCCGACGAACGGGTCAAGGCCGGAACGCTGAACACGTTGGCGCGGGCGGTAGTTCACGCCGCGAACATGGGCGCGAAGGTGATCAACATCTCGGTGACCTCGTGCCTGCCGGCGGCGGCCCCGGCCGACCAGCGGGCACTGGGCGCGGCGCTGTGGTACGCGGCGACGGTCAAGGACGCGGTGATCGTCGCGGCTGCCGGCAACGTCGGGGAAGCCGGCTGCGCGAACAACCCCATGTACGACCCGCTGGATCCGTCCGATCCACGCGACTGGCATCAGGTCAAGGTCATCTCCTCGCCGTCCTGGTTCTCCGACTACGTGTTGTCGGTGGGCGCCGTCGACGGCGGCGGTGCCGCCCTGGACAAGAGCATGTCGGGCCCCTGGGTCGGTGTGGCGGGGCCCGGCACCCACATCATGGGTCTGTCGCCGCAGGGCGGCGGGCCGGTCAACGCCTACCCGCCCGCCAGGCCGGGTGAGAAGAACATGCCGTTCTGGGGTACCAGCTTTTCGGCGGCGTACGTCAGCGGGACCGCGGCGCTGGTACGAGCCAAGTTCCCCGACCTGAGCGCGCATCAGGTGATCAACAGGATCGTGCAGTCGGCGCACAATCCGCCCGCGGGGGTGGACAACAAGGTCGGGTATGGGCTGGCGGATCCGGTCGCCGCGTTGACCTTCGACATCCCCGCCGGTGACCGGTTGCCACCGGGCGCGCAGAGCCGGGTGATCAGGCCCGCGCCGCCGCCACCGCCGCCGGATCACCGGGCACGCAACGTCGCGATCGGGTTCGTCGGCGTCGTCGCCGCGGGTGTGTTGGCAATGGCGATCGCGGCGCGGCTGCGGAGGGCGCGATGAGGCCCGTGCTGACCGGGTTCGGCCCGGGCAGCAATCGGCGGGTCGTCGGCGTGTGTGTGGTTTTCGTGCTCGCGCTGGCGGGTTGGGCGCTCGGTGGTTACCTCGGCGCGGCGGTCGCGGTGGCCGTGGGCGTCGCGCTGGTGTTCGTGCGGTGGTGGGGAGAGCCGGCGTGGTCGTGGGCGGTGTTGTGGCTACGCGGCCGCCGGCCGATCAGCTGGGAGGCTCCGATCACGGTCGCCAACAACCGGTCCGTGGGCGGTGTGCGGGTGCACGACGGTGTCGCGGTGGTCGCCGTGCAGCTGCTGGGCCGCGCCCACCGGGCCACGCGGGTCACCGGCTCGGTGACGGTGGCGACCGAAAACGTGATCGACATCGTCGAATTGGCGCCGATGCTGCGACAGGCGCTCGGCCTGCGACTCGATTCGCTCAGCGTCGTCACGTTCGGTTCGCGGCACGGCAGCACGGGTGACTTCCCGCGGGTCTACGACTCGGAGATCGGCACCCCGCCGTACGCGGGCCGGCGCGAGACGTGGCTGGTCATGCGCCTGCCGGTCCTCGACAACACGCAGGCCCTGCGGTGGCGCACAACAGTTGGGGCGGCGGCGGTTTCGGTCGCTCAGCGCATCGCGGGCCTGCTGCGCTGCCAAGGGTTGCGGGCGAAGGTGGCCACCGCCACCGATCTGCTCGAGCTCGACCGCCGGCTGGGCGCGGACGCGGTGGCCGGCCCCACCCAGCGCTGGAAAGCCATCCGCGGGGAAGCCGGTTGGATGACCACCTACGCCTATCCCGCCGCGGCGATCACGTCGCGCGATCTCGCACAGGCCTGGACGTTGCGCGCCGACGAGGTCATCCAGAACGTCACCGTATATCCGGACGCGACGTGTACCGCGACGGTCACCGTGCTCACCGCGACGGCGGCCCCGACCCCGCCCAGCGTGACGCTGCGTCGCCTCAACGGTGAGCAGGCCGCGGCGGCGGCGGCCAACATGTGCGGTCCGCGGCCGCACCTGCGCGGGCTGCGGCGCAGCCCGCTGCCCCCGGAGCTGGTCACCGAGATCGGCCCGTCGGGTGTGCTGGTGGGCAAGCTGAGCAACGGCGACCGCCTGATGATCCCGCTCACCGATGCGGGGGAACCGTCGCGGGTCCTCGTGGCAGCCGACGATCCGATCGCCAAGCGGATCGTGATCCGTACCGCCGGGGCCGGTGAACGGGTGTGTGTGCACACCCGCGACGTGGCCCGCTGGGCCAGCGTGAAGATGCCGGAGGTGAGTGTCGTCAGCACGCCCCGGCCCACGCCGCGCACCACCGTCAGCGTCGTCGACTATGCCCCGCGGCGCGGGCAACACGGCGTGGGCGCCGCCGAGGGCAGCGGGCCGGACCTCGGGGACTCCGCGATCTCGCCCGCCCCGCGGCCGGCAACCGTGATCACCGTCGCCCCTCCGGGCACCGCGCTGCCGGAGCCCGACAGGCACGGCTTCGAGGTGATCATCGAGCAGGTCGGCCCCGCGACGGTGAACCTCAGTGCGGCGGGGCAGAATTGGCTGGTCGCGATGGACATGTTCCGCGCGGAGAACCGCTACGTCAGCCTGGAGCCGGTAACCATGTCGGTCGCCACCTAGAACCGTCGGCAGCACGAGTTTGAGGCACTTTTCGATGAGCGCATCCAGCAGGTGGAAAGGCGGCCGGAATGGCTGACTTGCACACCGCCCGCAGGCTTTTCGATCGGGCCATGACCATCAGGAGGCAGCAGGGGCCGGCGGCGGCCCTGCCGGAGTTCGTCGCCGCCACCGACGCCGACCCGTCGATGGCGGATGCGTGGCTGGGGCGCATCGCCTGCGGCGACCACGCGCTGGCCTCGCTCAAGCAGCTCAACGCGACCAGTGAGTGGCTGCACCGCGAGACCACCCGCATCGGCCAGACGCTGGCCGCCGAGATCCAGCTGGGTCCCTACATCGGGATCACCGTCACCGATGCGTCCCAGGTGGGGCTGGCGCTGTCCTCGGCATTGACGATCGCGGGGGAATACGCCGCGGCCGACACGCTTTTGGCCAACCGCGAGCTGCTGGATTCGTGGGCCAACCACCAGTGGCACCAGCTGGCCCGGGCGTTCCTGAGGTACGCCACGCAGCGCTGGCCCGAGGTGTTGTCGACGGCCGCCGAGGAGCTGCCGCCGCAGGCGATCGTCATGTCGGCGGTGACCGCGTCGATCTGCGCGCTGGCGGCACACGCCGCCGCGCACCTCGGGCAGGGTCGGGTGGCGCTGGACTGGCTGGACCGTGTCGACGTCATCGGACATGACTCCTCGGCGTCGCGCTTCGACGCCGACGTGTTGACGGCGACCATCGGCCCGGCCGACATCCCGCTGCTCGTCGCCGACCTGGCGTACGTGCGGGGGATGGTGCACCGCCAGCTGCGCGAGGAGGACAAGGCCCAGGTCTGGCTGTCCAAGGCCACCATCAACGGGGTGCTGACCGAGGCGGCCAAAGAAGCGTTGGCCGACCCGAATCTGCACCTGGTCGTGACCGACGAACAGACCATCGCCAGCCGCACCGACAAGTGGGACGCCGCAACCGCCAAGAGCCGCGAGCAACTCGACGACGACGACGCGGCGGGGCGGCGGGCCGAGCTGCTGGCCGAAGGCCGCGCGCTGCTGGCCAGGCAGGTGGGCCTGGCGGCGGTCAAGGAAGCGGTGGCCGCTTTGGAGGACCAGCTCGAGGTGCGCATGATGCGCGTCGAGCACGGCCTGCCGGTGGAGGGTCAGACCAACCACATGCTGCTGGTGGGGCCGCCGGGCACGGGCAAGACGACCACCGCCGAGGCGCTGGGCAAGATCTATGCCGGCATGGGCATCGTGCGCCACCCCGAGATCCGGGAGGTCCGCCGGTCCGATTTCTGCGGGCACTATATCGGCGAGTCCGGGCCCAAGACCAACGCGCTGATCGAAAAGTCCTTGGGCCGAATCATTTTCATGGACGAGTTCTACTCGCTGGTCGAACGCCACCACGACGGCACCCCGGACATGATCGGGATGGAGGCGGTCAACCAGTTGCTGGTCGCCCTCGAGGCCCACCGTTTCGACTTCTGCTTCATCGGGGCCGGCTACGAGGACCAGGTGGACGCGTTCCTGACCGTGAACCCGGGCCTGGCCGGCCGCTTCAACCGCAAGCTCCGATTCGAGTCGTACTCTGCGGCCGAGATCGTCGAGATCGCGCGCCGCTACGCCGAGCCGCGCGCCAGCCTGCTCGACGACGCCGCGCGCGAGACGTTTCTGGACGCGGCCACCACGATCCGCAACTACACCACCCCGGGCGGGCGCCACGGCATCGACGCCATGCAGAACGGCCGCTTCGCCCGCAACGTCATCGAGCGCGCCGAGGGGTTCCGCGACACCCGCGTCGTCGCCCAGAAGCGTGCGGGCCGGCCCGTGACGGTGGAGGACCTGCAGATCGTCACCGCCCCCGACGTCGAGGCCGCGGTGCGCAGCGTGTGTTCGGACAACCGCGACATGGCCGCCATTGTCTGGTAGGGGTCTGGTAGGGGTCTGGTAGGGGTCTGGTAGCCGGGCTGCCCGTAGATTGGTGCTGCGCGCGGGCCCGCGATGCGGGACGATTCCGGTTGGTCGGCCCAAATCGACTTGCGGCCAAGTGAATAGCACATGAACGGAGGGTGCGGGGTGCACGGCATCGGTGTGATCACGGTGGCGTTCGCGCTCGTGTTCCTCACCGCGCCCCCGCCGTGGCGGTGACCCCGCCGTCGATCGACCCGGGCGCGGTGCCCCCCCGACGAGACCGGACCCGACCGTCGAGCAGAAGCGCATGTGCAAGGCGCCGCTGACGTTGCCGGGCAACAACTTCCGTGACCCCCCGTGGGCCAACACCTACATGGGCGTGGGGCAGGCCCACAAGTTCGCAACCGGCGCCGGTGTCACGGTGGCGCTGATCGACACCGGGGTGGACGCCTCGGGCTGACCGACTGCGACTCCCACGGCACGCTCATCGCCTCCCTGATCGCCGGGCGGCCGGCACCGACCACAGGTTCGTCGGCGTCGCGCCCGACGCGCGGCTGATCTCGGTGCGCCAGACCTCGGAGGCCTTCGAGCCCATGGACCAGAACCAGGCCAACCAGAACGACCCCAACCAGACCCCGGCGGCCGGCACCATCCGCAGCCTGGCGCGTGCCGTGGTGCACGCGGCCAACCTGGGCGCGGGCGTGATCAACATCAGCGAGGCTGCCTGCTTCAAGGTGCGCAAGCCGGTGAACGAGTCCACCCTGGGCGCGGCCCTGGCCTACGCGGTCAACGTCATGAACGCCGTCGTCATCGCCGCGGCGGGCAACACCGGCGGTGACTGCGCGCAGAACCCGCCGCCCGATCCCGCCCGGCCGGCCGATCCGCGGGGGTGGCAGCTGGTGCAGACGATCGTCACCCCGGCGTGGTACGCGCCCCTGGTGCTGGCCGTGGGAAGCGTCGGCCAGAACGGAGCAACGTGCCGGCCGATCAGCGTCCCATGCTGTGGTTCGAGGTGATGAAGCCCATGTCCAGCAGCGCCACCGGCCGCCGGGCCGCACACCTGCGGGCGTTGCAGACCTACGCGACCCATGCCCAGGAAGTCCTGCTCCGGCAGGCCCATACCGCGGTGGACCCGGTCGCCCAGCGCGCGGCGGTCGCGGACTGGCTGTACTGGAAGCACCTGGGCGGCGTGCTCGACGCCGCGCTCACCGACGCCTCCTGAGCCGGCGCCGCCCCGGGGGCGGTAGCGTAGCCGCATGACTACACCCGGTGCGGACTCGGGGCGCCCTGACGGATTCGTTCCGACCGGTCGCGACGAGGTGATCGCCGCGATCCTGGACAGTGCCGGAGAGATGTTCGCCGACCGCGGGCCGGCCGCAGCGTCGATCCGCGAGATCGCCGCCCGGGCCCGGGTCAACCACGGGCTGGTCTTCCGGCATTTCGGCACCAAGGAGCGGCTGGTCTCCGCGGTGCTCGATCACCTGGCCGCGCACCTGGCGAAGCTCATGGACGCCGGCGCCCCGGCGGCCGAGATCGAGGCGACGGGCAGCCGCCAGATGCGGGTGATCGCGCGGGCGCTACTCGACGGGTATCCGGTGGGGCAGTTGCAGACCAGCTTTCCCGGCGCGGCCAAACTGGTCGACGAGATCCGGGCCGGGCACCACAGCGACGAGGGAGCCCGGCTGGCGGCCGCTCACGCCCTCGCGCTGCTGTTCGGCTGGCAGCTGTTCGAGCCGTTTCTGCGCTCGGCGACCGGCCTGCGCGACTACCCGGAAGACGCGCTGCGGCAGTCGATCGGCGAAGAGATGCGTCGGCTCACCCAGGATCCGGCCGGAGCCGGACACAACGCATAGCGATGCACACGCGGGCACGTGCCCGCAGCTTCTCGCGGATTCTCAACTGCGGCAGGCCATCCGCCGCCGGCTCCCCGGTGACGCCCGGCACGCCGTTGGCCGGCGGGGCGGGTGCTTGGGGTGAGGAATGCGCGACGACAGCCGCGCGTGTCGGTGATGCGGAAGGTGCCGGCCGCTGCGCGGACGACTACTACGACGGACCGGCCGAGCCCATCGGAAAACAGGAGCCGGATGTGCCGGAAACCCCTGCCGCACCGTCGGTTACGTTGCCCACCCTGGGCCAGCCGGGGCAGGGCGCAGCGGTTCTCGTCGGGGCGGCCTCGACAATGGCAAAAAGGATGACTTGAGAGCGGACCTCGCAGAGGCGGCGCAGAAGCTCAACGACATGAGCCGGGACATGTCGTGGACCCATGGTGCCGGGTGCGGTGATCGCGGGCCTGGACGCCATGGCACACGCCCTCGCGATCTGCGTGAACGACCGCAGTAACGCGTGCCCGGGCACCGACGAAAGCGGCGGCAAGAATCTCGACAGCCAGATGCTCGACCGCTGACCGGGTCCGCTCAGCTGATCTGGCGGATCAACGTTTCGATCGCGTCGGCGGCGTCGGCGGGTAATGGTTCCTGGGCCTCGGCGCGCGCGATCATCTCCTCCGCCACGCCCGCCGCTTGTGCGGTCTCGGGGGCGGACAGCTTCGCACGCCGCCGCGCCGCGTAAAGCCGTTGCGCCAGCGGCGCATTCGGCGCAGCCGCCACCCGCGTCATCAGTGCGTCGTAGTTGCGGCGCACGGTGCTCAGGGCCTTGACGAGTTCGGGGGTCATCCGGGTGATGCGGCCGGCCCGGACGGCGATGGTCTCGAGCCGGCGCAGATCGGCGAGGATCGGCGTGGCGCGCCGCGGGAACTCGGGGTCGTCGGCCGGCGGCAGCGCGGCGATGGCCAGGCTGCAGCCGTCCACCGCGGTCACGACGGCCTGCGCGATCAACGACACCGAGCCCTCGGCCGGCGGGCCGTCAGGTGACGGGGGTGACGCGGGCGCCCCGCCGGGGGCCGGCTCGCCGCGACGAATCCGCGCGATCGTCCCGGTGGGCCATTCCAGCACTTCCTCGAGCCTGGCGCGGGTCCGCGCACGGGGCCAGCTGCGGCCCTTCTCGAATGCGATGAGCGCGCCGGCGTTGATGATCCCGTCGGCCGCGAGCCGGCGCTGACTGATGTCGAGTTCACGCCGGCGCGCGGCGGCCGCCGCCCCGGCGCGTATCACGCCCGGATCCGGCGGCTCCATTTCTAGCGTCATGCCCGGCGCCCCCCTCATTGACCGTCTTGACCGTCGACCTGAACGACGTGACCGTCGACGAACCTCCACCCGAATGTTCGCCATTCTAACCGTTGCATCCCCCGGGCCGCGGGGCGTTCGGTGTCGCATTTCAACCGTGCCGGCGCTACGGTGCCGCGATGCCGTCCGTCGGCGGTTCCGCCGGGGCCGGGTTGGTCGGCACCTGTTCACCTCGCCGTCACGCCGGCGCAGTGTCCGAATGCCACACTGCGCCCTGTAGCGCAAGGTGTGTGCACAGGAGTCGCGTGTGGGAGCTCTGACGGCGGTATGGGAATGGTTCGCGTGCTCCTGCCCGTCGGCCCGGCACCCGGACACCGCCCTGTTCTGCGCCGGAGCGTGGCCGCGGTGACCGCCGCCGTGGCCGACGGCGAGTTCTGGCGGGGCGCCTGCGCGCGCGATCCCGAGCGCTGGACGACCGCCCCGGACGACGAGGCGAAAGCCCTGTGCCGGGCGTGCCCGCGGCGCTGGCCCTGTGCGCGCGACGCGTGCGAACTGCCCGGTGCGGAAGGGCTGTGGGCCGGGGTCGTGATCCCGGAGGCGGGACGGCCCAGGGCGTTCGCGCTGCGCCAACTCCGGTCGCTGGCCGAGCGCCACGGCTACCCCGTGCGCGACCCGAAGGCCCCCGCCCAACCGGCGTGACCCGGCGCCTGTCGAGCCCCGTCAGCCGCGCCTGACCGAAGCGTCAACAGTAGCGACGCCGTGTTAGCTATTGCACAAACCGTTGCACCTGCGATAGTTGGCGTTGTAGCGTTCGTCATCACTGGAAGCGACGGCGCCGTGCGGCATTCCGCCGGGCGCCGGCGCCCCGGAGACGGGTGTCCCCGGACGTCAGGTTGCGCCGCTTGCCTTCGCCGGCCGAGCGGAACGTAGCCGGGCCCAGAGACCGCGAAGTCGGCCCGACGCCGGCCCGGGCCGCTGCTCGAGGGGTCAGCGGCCGGGCATGGCAGTCCGGCCTGCGCGGCTGCGCCGGCCCCCGTCGCCAGCGCTCACCCCTCGCCGGTGGACCGCGCCGCGAAATACCCCGCGATCGTCGCGGTGATCTCCAAGAACCCGCGCCGGGTCGCCGGGGCCAGCTGGTCCCGCACGTCGATGACCCCGCCGGGCCGCAGATGCGGGTCGAAGGGGACCTCGACCACCGGCCGGCCGTGCTCGACGAACTCGCGGGCCAGCGACGCCCGGGTGCGTTTGTCGGCGTGGCCGTCGGAGTCGTTGAGCGCCACCACGCTGTTCTGCAACAGCTGGTTCAGGCCCTGGTCGGACAGCCACTCCATGGTCCGGGCCGCGGCGGAGGCGCCGTCGGCCCACGGCGAGGACACCACGATCAGGGCGTCGAGGTCACGCAGGACCTCCCGGGTGAGCGGCGCGTCCATCGTCGACCCGCAGTCGATGACCGAGATCGCGAAATGGCGGTCCAGCCGCAACGCGGCCTCCCGATAGAGGGCGGGGTCGAGCACCCTGCGGGGGCCGGACGCGGGTTCGCCGCGCAGGACGTGCAGCCCCACCGGGTTGCGGCCGAGCCGCGCGACCACGTCGTCGAAGGACCGAAGGTTCGTGTCGGCGGTGAGTTCCCAGAACGAGCCGCCGGACCGCGGATCGATCCGGCTGCTCAGCCGCCCGAAGGCGGTGTCGGCGTCGATCGCCACGACGTGGTCCCGGCGGTATTCGGCCAGCAGCGATCCGACGCCGGCGGCCACCGATGTCTTGCCCACGCCGCCCTTGCCGAGGATGCCCACCTTGTGGATGCCGCGCAGCGGCGCCCGGATCGCCGCCTCGAATCGGGCCTCCTGGCGCTGCGCGGCCGAGGGCCCCGGCCGGACCCGGTCGAACGTGACCAGCCGGACCATGCGCCGCCAGCCGCGGTCGGGCAGTTCCACCGGTGACGCGGCCCTGGGCGGGCCGACGGGACCGGCAGGTGCTTCCGGCGGGCGGGCCTTCGACGGCGGG
>NZ_VMQU01000145.1 GCF_007714205.1 Mycobacterium helveticum
CGCCCGGCCGCCCCCGCCGTCCCCCCCGCTGATCCGCAGGATCGGCCTCTCCGGGTCCGAGTACTGCTCACGGTGCGGCGATGTGGTGCGGGTGTGCACCACGGTGACCCCGGCCCGGCCCGTGGCCAGCGCCGAGGCGTTCACGTCGTAGCCGGGGTCGTCGACGACGATCAGCAGGTGCCGCAACGCGTCCGCCGGTTCCCCGGTGAACACCGGACGGTCCAGCAGGGCCGGGCCCAGCAGGGCGACCAGTTCGTCGGGGTCGGCCGACAGGAAGCGGGCCGACCCGACACCGTCGAGCTCGCCGGGAACGTCGACGTGGGGCAACCACTTCAGCCACGACCAGTCGCGGCCCTCCAGGTTCGGCGCGGCCAGCGCCACGCCCAGCACGGTCGGGTCGTGCCAGGTCACCGCCTGAGCGATCCAGGCGCGCAGGGCCGCCCGCACCTCCGCGGCGTCGCCCACGACGGTGATCCGGGAGACCTTGGTCAGGTCGATTCCGGTCGGCACGTCGCGCACGGTGCGCTGGGTATCGAGCAGGCTGCGTAATGCGCTGTGGCACACCGGCTCCAGGTCGATCTCGGCGGCGGTGTCCTGCACCTGCAGCGCGGTGTCCAGCGGCACCTGGTGGCGTCCGGCCCGCAGCACCAGGAAGTCGGGGTCGTGGGGGTCGCGCTCCCATTGACGACGAGAGCCGGGCACGGCCGCCAGCGTCGCCGGGTCGGGATGCGACCACTGTGCGGCCGCGCGCTGCTCGGCGGCCTGGGTGCGGATGTTGTCCCGCACCACCGACAGGTACCGCAGGTAGTCGGCCCGTTCGGCATCGACCTCCTCGGTGCGCATCGTGTTGTCGTTGCCGCGATACAGCGCGGTGGCGGCCAGCAGCAGCACGAAGGGGAAGAACAGGGTCTGCGGGGAGATCACCCGCATCCCGGTCGCCACCAGCGCGACGATCATGCCGACGATCAGGATCACGATCACATAGGGCATCGCGCGTCGCAGGAACGACGCCGGGATCACCCGGGGCAGTTCGGGAGGCGGCTCGATGGCGATGCTGCCCTTGCGGGCACCGGGCGGCGTCAGCCGGCGGCGGGCTTCGAAGATCAACCGGCTCATCGGGTTCCGCCTTCCGCCAGCAGGCCGTCGTGGCCGAGCAGCGCGTCGGTGCGCGACAGCGCCGGGCCGGGGGCGAACAGCGACAGCATGGACCACGGGATGGGGATCGCGGGTGGGTTCAGACCAAGGGCCGCAACGGTTTTACCCTGGCCCGTTTCACCCTGGCCCGTGGCGTCTCCCCCCGAGCCGTTCTCGGTCTCGTTGTCGATGCCGTAGCGGACGCCGGTGTCCGACACCCAGAACAGTGACCCGGCGGCCGGCGCCGCCGCTCCGTCGCCCACCGTCCGGGTGAAGTAGCCGGTGCCCGGGGCCAGGGCGACGCGGGCGGCGTTGCCCGCACCGACCAGGCGCACGGTGTGCACCCCGTCGGGTGTGGGCAGCGCCGAACCCGAGAGCAGGCTCAGCGAACTGGTGGCCGCCCCGGCCGGCTTGGTCCAATGCGCGCAGGTGACGGGATCTTTGGCCGCGTCGACCGGGACCACCTGCTGGTCGGGATAGCGCGCGGTGTCCAGCATCCGCGACACCGGCAGCTTGGCGACCTCGTCGGCTCCCAGTCGCGGCGGCTGCTCCAGGCCATAGGAATTCGTGTTGCGCAGGATCGCCGCGAGCACCGGTGAGATCGGCTGCAACCCGTCCGGCAGCACCGCGTAGTACCGCACGCTGCCCGACGAGCGCTGGTCCACCGCGTAGGACACCACGACCGCGCCGATCGGCGCCGGAACGTCGAAGCCGGCAGGGGTGCCGGCGTTCGGGATGTCCGGCGCCGCGAGCGCCGGCCCCGCGGGGATCGCGTTGAACAAACCGGCCGCGATCGGCCGCGGCGCGGGCACCCCGGTCCTCCCGGTGCCCAGGCCCAGCGCGTCGGTCACCGCGTGGTCGGCCAGGTCGAGCTTGCTGCGCCGGCCGTTCCACAACAACCAGGTGTCCGGGGCCCCCTGCGCCGGGACGTCGACCAGGATCCCCTGCCCGTCACGCAGCGCGCTCGCGCGGGCACCCCGGCTGTCGGGCGGGCCCGCCAGCACCGTGACCCCCGTGCTGTGCGCCCCGTGACCGGCCTGGCCGCTGATGCCGTCGCACACCGTCCAGTCGGCGTCGCGCGCGGGGTTCTGCACCATCCGCTCCGGCGCGCCGGGAATGCCGATCAGGTTGCCACGCGGAAAGCGGTCCAGCTCAGAGCTTTTCACCATCGTCGGATCGACGGGCCGGCCGACGATGAGCCGCGCCGAGGTGAGGTTGAGTACCGGGTGCAGGTCGTCGCCGACCCGCACGTACAGGGCGGCCGTGGCACGGTCGGCGAGGACGGGGCTGGTGCCCGCGGACCCGGCGGGCCGGATCAGCGAGAACACGAAGCAGCCCGCCAGCCCGGTGACCAGGATCAGCACGCCCATCAGCACCGCGCGCGACTGGGTGCGCAGCGGGTCGACCAGCATCCTGGTGTCGTGCAGCGCGATCCCGGAGGCGATCCGGCGCATCACGAAACGCCAGCCGGTGACCTGGTGGCGCGTGACGAAACCGCGGCGGTACTCGACCCGATCGGGGTTGTCGTTGGCCGGGGTCCGCGACGAGAAGGAACGCCGGGGCTCGTCGGGCTCGTGCTCGCTCATGCCGGCACCGAAAGGCCGAGGCCGCGCAACAGCGGCTCCACCGACCGCTCGACGTCCTGGTCGGTGATCGTCATCAGCTCCTCGTCGCTGAATTCGCCGGTTCCGGCGTGTTCGGAATGGTCGAGTCGGAATTCCCGCTCCTCCTCGGCGCGTTCGACGATGTTGCGCACGAACCGGCCGTTGCCGGCGATGTCGAGGTTGCGCCGCGAGATCCCGTTGGAGTCGGGCGTCGACTCCGCGGCCAGCTTGGCGAACAGCGCCTGCATGTGCTCGAGGGCGGCCCGCTCGAAGACGCTGTCGCGCTGTTCGGCCATCCTGTGCGCGATCTCCACCAACTCCGGCGGCGCGTACGACGGGAAGTCGATGCTGCGGGTGAACCGCGACCGCAACCCCTCGTTGGTGTCGAGGAACTTGTCCAGGTCGGCCCGGTAACCGGCGATGATCACCACCAGCCGGTCGCGGTCGTTCTCCATGCGGGCCAGCAGCGTGTCGATGGCGACCAGGCCGAAGTCGTTCTTGGCGCCGGTGGACACCAGCGCGTAGGCCTCGTCGAGGAACAGCACGCCGTCCAGCGCGCTGTCGATGATCGCGTTGGTCTTGGCCTCGGTCTCACCGATGTGCTGACCGATCAGGTCCGCGCGGTGCACCTCCCGGATGTTCTCCCGCTTCAAAAGCCCGAGCCCGCAATAGATTTTGGCGACCACGCGGGCGATCGTCGTCTTACCGGTCCCGGGCGGTCCGGCGAAGACCAGGTGATGGGCACGCTGCGCGACCTGCAGCCCGCGCTGTTTGCGCACCAGCTCCATGGCCACCGAGCTCTTCAGCCGCGACACCTGATTCTTGACCTCGTCCAGGCCGATGAACTCGGCGAGCTGGCGCTCGGCCTCGGCCAGCAGCGTCGCCTTGCGCTCGTGGGCGGCGGGGTCGACGAAGTCCTCGACGCTGGGCTCGGTGGCCGGATCCCACGGATCGGTGCGGGCCCCGATCCGGGCCGCGGTGGTCGTCACGATCCCGAAACTGGTGTCGGACAGGGCTTGTTCGACCCGTTCGTCCTCCGGATGGGCCGCGTACAGGTCCTGCAACACCTCCCCGGCGGACTCCTCGTCGACGTGCGCGCGCAGGACCAGCGCTTTGGCCAGCGCGCCGTCGACCGCCGCGACCGCGACCGGGCCCTCGGGTTCCTCAAGATAGGACAGCGCCGGGGCGAACATGCCCAGCCGGGCCAGCGCCGTGCCCAACGCGATCTTGGCGGCGTGCGAGAAGGCCTCGTCGAGGTCGGCGTCGTTGACGATGGGGGTCAGCAGCTTGACGACGTCCGACCAGCGCTCGGCCCGGTAGTTGACGACGACGGCGACCCAGCGGGCCGCGTGCCAGCCGGGCCGGCGCTCGGTGAGGCCCGCGACGATCCCGGCGGCGTCGGCGAAGCGCCCCGCCTGTGCGAGCGCGGCCGCGTACGCGAGCTGGAAATCGTCGGGGGTAGTGGCGCGCAACTGCAGATACAGCCCGGTGTCGTAGCGAAAGCCCAGCGCGCCGGGCGCCAGTTCCACCTGGCGCTGCAGCACGCCCGCGGTGTGCGCGGTGCGCGAAATCGCCTCGAGCACCCCCAGGGACGCGTCACCCGCCGCGGCCAGGCCGGTCCAGGCGTCGCACTGCTCGGAGGCGATGCGGGTCAGCGCGGTGAAGCCGGCGCGTGCCGCGCCAAGATCGGCCGGACGCTGCCGCTCGAACACGGCGAGACCCAGCGCGCGGCAACACGTCGCGAACCGGCTGACGACCTCGCCGTCGACCCTGCCGTTCGCCTTGCCGTTCGACGGGAAATTCGCAGGCTGCGCTGCCAGCACGCCGGTGTCACCGCGATCCACGGGCGCTTCTTCTCCTGTACACAGTGTTCCCTAACCTAACTTGCCTGAAGTTAGCATTGCATAAGCTAACTGTCCACGGACGCGGGGCCTTCGGCTACCCGGTCCCTTCCCACTCTTTACCGCAAATGAGTTTCCATAACTAGATGTCAGCCGCATTTTCGGAACCTGCGACGGAACCTGCGACACTTCGGGCTTACTGAACATGATTTTCATCATCCGGTAGCGATCCGGTAGCGTCGGGCTCCCAGCTACCCGGGACCATCGGCACCGAGGGTCCGCCACCGAATCCGTCGCCGGCCACCTTCGCCAGCCCGCTCGCTTCGACGGGGGTGCCCGATGCTGCCGTGCCGGCAAAACCCAGGGCCCCGGCGCCCCGGCTGGACACCACGACGCGCTCCGCCTCGTCGTCGAACGCACCCGTCCCGCCGGGCTCCTGGCCCAGGAACTCGTAGCGGTAACCGCGGTCCGGGCTCTTCATCGCCGCCCGCCTGCGCCGGCGCGACCTCTCCCGCTGCCGCGCCGCGGCCCCGGCGGCGGCGGCCGCCGCCGCGACATCGGGCTCGGGGGCCTTCCGCCGCGCGCCGGTACCCATCGCCGCACCGGCGCTCATCCGGGGGCCGCCGACCAGGTAGGGGAAGCCGCCGCCCCCGATGCCCGGGGAAGGTGGTGCCGGTGGTGCCGGGGCAGCGGGCGCTGGCGCGGGGGCGGGCGCCGGCGCCGAGGCCGGCGCCGCGGTCGGGGCCGGCGCTGCGGCGGCGCTAACCGGGGGAGAGCTACCAGCCACCGGCGTGGCGGACACCTCGGGGAGCGGTGCGGCCGGCGCCGCAGGGGTCACGTCGGGCTGTATCCCGGGCACACCATCAAGGCCCGCCAAACCGAACAAAACCGGGTTGACGGCCGGCAGGCCGGCCGCAAGCGCGTTGATCTGGGGGAAGAACGCCTCATAGGCCTCCGCCGCGTGGCCCACCTCGTCGGCTATCAACCCCGGAATGTCCGACTCCAGCTGCGCCGTCGCCAGGGAGGGATTCTGAGGAAACTCCAGGGCATCCCGTCCCAAGGTTTGCGGAACTTCGAGAAACCGATTCACCCACCAACTCAGGTCGTACGGGTCGCCGGAATCGTTGTCGACGATGTCCAGCACAGCACCGCCGGTATCGCTACTGTCGCTGCTCTGGGTCGTTTTCACGATGTGCGGCGGCGGTATGGTCCGCGGCGCGGTGGCTACCGCCGAGGAAGACGTCAAGTCGTACTGCGCCATGGCCGCGGCCGCTTGAATCCACATCCATACGTACTCGGCCTCGTTGATGGCGATGGGAATGGTGTTGATCCCGAAGAAGTTCGTGGCCAACAACGCCGCATTGGTCGCGTGGTTCGCGGCCAGCTCCGCCAGCGTCGGCATTGCGGCCAGTGCAGTGACGTGGGCGGCAGCCGCCGTCTCGTGCTTGACGGCCGCGACTGCGCTGTCGGCGCCGGCCTGCACCAGCCACATCACATAGGGCACGTGCGCGGCCACATACTGCTCGGCGCTGGGCCCCTCCCACGCCCCGGCCTGCACCGCCGCCAGGATCGTGCTGAGTTCTTCTGCGACCGCCGTATAGGCCACGCTCAAGGAGCTCCACGACCCGGCGGCGGCCAGTAGGCCGCCGGACCCGGGACCGCTGCTCAATAACGCGGAATGGACCTCCGGAGGCGAAGCCATCCAGATCGGCGCGGTCACTGTGCGCCTTTGGTAAGCGCGCCTTCGGTAAGCGAATCGGACGCCGGCGCGACCAATCCTCCGGCGTGACGCCACAACACCATGACAGCGACTCCTTGGATCACAACGACGACCACCCGGCTGAGGGAGGGCACAGTCAGCAGGCCTGAAGTAGGTCGGTGGCCAACGGAGAAAAGTTCCCGGATGGGGCCTGATCACGACACATTCGTCGGCGGGCACCGGTACACGGGCGAGCACCCAGAGCGCCGTCGTTCCAGACCCGGACCGACGAACACGCCGTTCAATTGGTCCCCGTCTCGGTGGCGATCGGGCCGGGCCCGAGGATACCGACCTGGTAGTTGCCCTGGTTCAAAGCGCCCGCATCGTAGGTGCCCGAGCTCGAAAGGCCGGTGTTGTCCCTGCCAGAGAGTCCCAGGCCCGAGTTGTCGGAGCCTGTGTTTCCGATGCCCACGTTGTCGTAATCCCGGTTGAAAAAGCCCGAGTTGGACCCGCCCGTGTTGAATATCCCCGACTGCACGTCACCGGTATTGAACAGGCCGGCGCTTTGCGAGCCATTGTTGAGCAGGCCGGAAGACGAATTGCCCGAATTGAAGAAGCCCGAGGATCCGGTCCCGGAGTTGCCGTATCCCGAGCTCGCGACTACCCCGGTCAGGTTAGCCGACCCGCCGACGCCCGTGTTCAGCGTGCCCGAATTGAGCAGACCTGTGCTGCTGTCGCCCGAGTTGAACCAGCCCGTGTCCACGTTGCCCGAATTGAAGCTGCCGGTGTTGGAACCCACACCCGGCGGCACTGTCGCGCCGCCGGCGTAGTCGAAGGTGCCGCCACCGGAGTCGAAATTACCGGCGTTGAAAAGGCCCGCATCCCCGAACCCCGTATTGCCGCTGCCCGCATTCCAGAAGCCCATATTCCCCGCACCGGCGTTCCCGAAGCCGAAGTTAAGGTCAGCCGCGTTGCCGAAGCCGGAGTTGAAGCTGCCACCGTTCCAGAAGCCTGTGTTGGTATCGCCCGAGTTGCCGAAACCGAAATTGCCGTCACCGGAGTTGAAGATGCCGAAGTTGCCGTTGCCGGAGTTAAAGAATCCGATGTTGTCGCTACCCGAATTCCCCAGACCGAAATTGCCTGGCCCCGAGTTCATCAACCCGGCAAAGTTGATGCCCACCTGATCGTTACCGGTGAGCCCGAGACCGATATCCCCGTTGCCGTTGTTGCCAAGACCGAAGTCATTGCTGCCGAAGTTGCCGAACCCGACATCGAAGTTGCCGGTGTTCCCGCTACCGAAGTTGCCTGAGCCGGAGTTTCCGCTGCCGACGTTGTTGCTGCCCTGGTTCCCGCCGCCCAGGTTGAGATTGCCGACGTTGCCGCTGCCCAGGTTGGTGTTGCCGACGTTGCCGCTGCCCAGGTTGGTGTTGCCGACGTTGCCGCTGCCCAGGTTGGTGTTGCCGACGTTGCCACTGCCCAGGTTGGTGTTGCCGACGTTGCCGCCGCCCACGTTCCAGTTGCCGACGTTACCCAGCCCCGTGTTCAGGTGCGGCAGGCCGGCGAGACCGGAAGCCGCCGACCGCACAACAGCAGCGGGCCCAACCGGTCTCGCCGCTATCGCAGTGGCCACCTGGCTCAGACCCGGCAAACCCTGCAACGTCTCCTGCCACGACGGCAGCTGCGCGGCCGCCGCCCAGACCCCGCCGTGGTAGCCCACCATCGCAGCCACGTCGGCTGCCCACATCTGCTCGTACCGTGCCTCAGCGGCGGCGATGGCCGGCGCGTTCTGCCCGAGAAGGTTCGACTGCACGAGTTGCACGAACTCATCGCGATTGGCCGCCACCACCGACGGATGCACCGTCGCCGCATGAGCAGCCTCGAAGGCACTGGCCACGGCCTCGGCACCGGCGGCCATCTCGTGAGCTTGCCCAGCCGCCACGTTGAGAACACCGACATACGGCGCGGCCGCGGCCAGCATGGCCGCCGAAGACGGACCCTGCCACGCCTGACCGACCAATCCCGCGGTCACCATGGCAAACGAATCTGCCGCCGAACCCAACTCCCGCCCCAACCCATGCCAGGCCGCGGCCGCGGCCAGCATCGGCGTCGATCCAGCACCCGAGTACATCAACACCGAGTTGATCTCCGGCGGCAACGCTCGAAAGCCCACCGGCGGCTCCCCTCCCCTCGAGTCCCGAATAGCCGTGCACCAGCTCTAGCGCTCCACCAGGGCCGGGCATCGCCTCACCCGGCCTGCGCGGACACGGGCTTTATATTGGTCGCGTGAAGCGGGGCGGCAGTTCCACGCGGCACTGGCCACGTGGGAGCCTGCCGAGAGGGTGATGCGTGCCGGCACGCGCGGGAACGCCGGTGACCGTCGGGTGGGCGCCCGTCACCACCTCGCTGCGGGTACAAGTTTTGGGAGGCCGACCATCGAACCGTCGCTGGCGTGGCTGCTTGACCCACTGACCGTGGAGTCCTTCCGCGAAGGAATCTGGGCGGTGACGCACCACCACATCAAGCGCAACTCCGCCGATTACTTCGACCGCCTGCTGCACCCCACCTCGGCCGTTGAGCAACTTCTCGAGCTGTTCCGCCGCGAACCGTCGGCGGTGCGCCTGATCAGGCAGGACGACAAGAAAAGCGGGTCCGAGAACTACCGGCTCAACGACGGTGGGCTTGATATCGGCGGTGTTCGCAGGGACTTCGACGATGGCTTCACGATCGTCGTGGACGGGGTCGAGCGCCACGTGCGGGCGATCGCTTCGCTGGCCCAATCCATCGAGGTCGAACTGAACTTCCCGGTACAGGTCAACGCCTACATCACGCCACCGGGAGCGCAGGGCCTGGTGCCCCACTACGACGACCATGACGTCGTCATTCTGCAGATTGAGGGATCCAAGATCTGGCATCTGTACGAGGACGTCCACATCCCCCCCCACCAGATACGAAATCGCGATAAGGCGGTTCCTACCGAGACCCTCCCGCTGCCCACCGACGTGCGCACGGAAGCCGGCGACGTGTTCTACCTGCCGCGCGGCCTGGTGCACGCGGCCGAGGCAGCCGCGAACCGATCCGTGCACCTCACCGTCGGACTCCACGCGCCCACCGCGCTCACCTTTGCCATCGGGGCCCTGCATTCGCTGAGCTTCCGCGATGACCGTCTCAATGCACAGCTGCCACCACGGCACCTCGATGACCCGGACCTCCAGGACACGTTGGGCGTCCTGCTGCGTGATGCCATGACCGCCGTCGAGGACCCGGGCGCTATCGCGGGAGGGCTCGACGCATTGTCGGATGTCTTGGTCCGCCGTGGCCGATGCCCACCGGTCGGACAGGTCGCACACGCCGCCGCGATCGACGGGCAGACACGGGTGCGCAAGTACCGGCCGCTGTATTCGCGGGTGAAGGTGGCCGCCGACAGCGTGGCGCTGCAGTTCGCCAGTTTGTCGATCAGCGCCGGTCGAGACCACGAAGCCGCCATGCTGTTCATGTCCGAGCGCACCGGGCCGTTTCGCGTCTGCGAGCTACCCGGGCTGCGTGCGGACCAGCGGACCGCACTGGTGCGGTCGTTGCTCACCAGCGGATTCCTCGTCCGGCTCCCCGAAGATTGATCACAGGCTTGTCATGGACTTCGCCGAATTGGCGTGCTGGACGCCGATCAGGCTCGATTTTTCTGGCACCGCGCCGGTGGTTTACTGGGCCGATCTGTCGGCGCAGCGCTTCGTCGATCCGTTCTTCGATCGGACCGTCGCGCGCTGGTTGTCCGGGCCCGGCGCCCCCCCGTTGGCCAAGACCGGGCTCGACGCGCTCGTCGCGCTCGATCGCGAGCCGTCGCTGGAGCCGGCCGGCATGATCTTTCACCTGTCGCGTTGTGGATCCACGCTGGTGTCCCGGCTATTGGGCACACTGCCGGGCGTCGTCGTCGTTGCCGAGCCCGCGCCGCTCAACACGCTGCTCGGGCTCGGACCCGCCGCGGTCGACGAGGCCACGCTGGTCCAACTCGTGCGGCTCGTGGTGCGGGCGCTCGGCCGCCGCCGGCACGGCGACGAACACCGACTGGTGCTCAAGTGCACCAGCTGGAACATCCGCCGCCGGGGTGTGCTCGCCGCCGCCTTCCCCGAAACACCCTGGGTCTGGGTACAGCGCGAGCCGGCGCGCGTGCTGGCCTCGCTGCTCGCCGACCCGCCGGGCTGGCTCGGCCTCCAGGCACACCCGCAGCGTGCCGCACGGCGTTTCGGCCTCGACCCGGCCGCGGTCCCGGCCATGCCGCGAGCCGAATTCGCCGCCCGCGCGCTCGGCGCGATGCTGGAGGCGGCCGCGAGCGATCCGCACGGGCGGCTCTGCATCGACTACGCCGACCTGCCCGCCGCGGTGTGGAATCGCGTTGCCCCGCACCTCGGCCTCGAAACAGATTCGGCAGCAATCGAACTCATGACCGAAGCGGCCCGCTTCTACTCCAAGGGGCCCCGCCTCTTTGCCGGCGACCGCCGCCGGATCACCGACGAGATGCGGACGGCCGCGCAGCGATACGCCGAACCCGGCTATCGCGCGCTCACGCCTTGACGGCGCTGACCAGGGTGTTGCGGACGAGCATCGACCCGGCGTCGGTTTCCGGCCCGGGCACCGGGCGGCCGACCTGCCGGAGGTAATCGGCCAGCGAAACGCCGCTCGCTTTCCAGCCCCGGTTGCCGAACCATTCGGTGGCCGGCGCGCAGCGCTCGTTGTAGACCAGTTGGTAGAACGGCCGCTGCTCCTGGCCCGCAGCCATCGCGGCGCGCTCCTCATCGCGCTTGGCCTCGAATTCCCGCTGGTCCAGCGGCGCGCCGTCCTCGATGGCGGCATGGCTGCCGGGGCCGGCCAGGCCGTCGATGCCGGTGAACAGCTGCTCCTGCGCGGCGGCCGGGAGATAGATCAGCAGACCCTCGGCGATCCACGCCGAGGGCTGGGCCGGATCGAAACCGCCGTCCCGCAGGGCCTGGGGCCAGTCCTCGCGTAGGTCGACCGCGATCTCGCGGCGCACCGCACGCGGCTGGGCACCCCGCTCGGTGAGCACCTCGCGTTTGAAGTCGAGGACCTGCGGGCGGTCCAGTTCGAAGATCGTCGTCGCGGCCGGCCAGTCCAGGCGATAGGCGCGGGAATCCAGTCCCGCCGCCAGGATGACCACCTGCCGCACGCCCGCGCCGGCGGCCCGGCGGAAATACTCGTCGAAGTATCGGGTGCGGGCGCCCTGGAAGTTGACGAAAGACTCGCCGAAGTCGGCCGTCTTGAGGTCGTGGTCGGGGGCCTTACCGTCCAGCACATCGGCCCAGCGGCCGCCGACGGCGCGGCAGAAAACCTCCGCATACGGGTCGACGGCCAGCGGGTCGGGCTTCTGGGCTTCCAGCGCCCGCGCGGTCGCGACGTACAACGCCGTGGAGCCGACACTTGTTGTGATGTCCCAGGTATCACCTTCGCTTCGCATTGCACCGACACTACGCCGACGGCCCGTGGCGGCCCTTTCCCGGTGGATCGCCACCCGATGACAAACCGGCGAAGTGGCCCACCATCAGCCGTCGTCTCCCGGCAACTGCGGGCGGCCTCCGAACGCATCATCGGCCAGCGTGATCATTCCTGCCGCCCGCCCGGGACCGGCCCGGTGAGCGGTTTCGACCGTCCCTTCTGCGCCGCGTGTGCGCGCAGCCACGATCTAGAAATCCCGCCGTGCGCCGGCATCCCGGCCGTCGCGTTCGGGACGGCCGTCGCGATCCCAGCTGCCCGGCATCATCGGGACCCTCGGGCCACCGCCGAACCCGTCACCGGCCAGCGCGGCCAGGCCCGCGCCCGCAGCGACCGCGTCGGTGTGCGCCGTGCCGGCGAACCCGAGGTCTCCGGCACCGCGATCCGAGGCGATGGCCTCGCCGTTCGGCGGCTCGGTCCAGTCCGGTTCGACGGCGAGGTCCATGTCCAGGAACTCGTTGCCGTGGTCACGCAGCGTCGCCCGCCTGCGCCGCCGCGCACGCGCCGCTTCCACCGCGGACGCGGCCGCCGCGACGGCCGCGCTATCGGGTTCCGGCGCTTTCCTTTTCGCGCTCGAACTCGCCCGGGCACCCATTCCCGAACCGAACCCGATGCCAGGCGGCACCGCGTAGGGAGGGAAGAATCCGGCCGGGGGTGCGGGAGCGGGCGGCGGCGCCGGCGCGGAACCCGGGGG
>NZ_VMQU01000146.1 GCF_007714205.1 Mycobacterium helveticum
GCCCGGGTGACAAGCTCGGACACTACGCCCGCCGCCGACGCCTACTGGGAAGACGGCGGCCCCACCGAGCTGCCCAAGGTCATAAGTTGTTAAACTACCCTCATGTCTGCGAGGAAATCTGCTGGTCAGCGTGTCGGGGTGGGGTCGGCGGCGATTTATGCCCGGATTTCCTCGGATGCCGAGGGCACCGGGTTGGGGGTGGCCCGGCAGTTGGAGGATTGCCGCAAGCTCGCCGCTGATCGGGGTTGGCCGGTCGGGGCTGAGTATGTCGACAACGATGTGTCGGCGTTTTCCGGTAAGCCGCGCCGCGAGTACGCCCGGATGCTGGCTGATCTGGCATCGGGTGATCGTGATGCGGTGATCGTCTACAACTTGGATCGGCTGCATCGGCGTCCGGTGGAGTTGGAGGAGTTCGTCACGTTGTGCGAGTCAGTGGGGGTGCGCGATGTGGCGACGGTGACCGCCGACATCGACTTGGGCAATGATGACGGGTTGTTCATGGCCCGCATTTTCGCGGCGTTCGCCGCCAAGGAGTCCGGGCGTAAGTCGGCGCGGATTCGCCGCAAGATGTTGCAAAACGCCGAGGCCGGGTTGCCGCATGGTTCAGCGCGCCCGTTCGGGTATGAAGCCGACAAGATCACTGTGCGCGAGTCGGAGGCCGCAGTCGTCCGTGAGATGGTGGACCGGTATCTGGCCGGCCAGTCCTTGCGGTCGTTGACAATCTGGCTCAACGAGTCGCAGATCGCCCCGAGCGTGGCGAAGTCGTGGCAGACCACCGCCGTGCGCCAGGTGTTGTCCTCGGGCCGCATCGCCGGGTTACGGGAGCACCGCGGGGAGGTGATCGGTGAGGCGGTATGGCCCGCCATCATCACCCCAGCAGACCGTGATCGGGTGTTGGCGCGGATGGCGGCACGCGCGGTGACCAAAACCAGATCAGCACGCACGTATCTGTTGTCGGGGATGTTGCGCTGCGGGCGGTGCGGCAACCGGCTGTATTCCCACGCGCGGCATAGCAATCCGCAGAATCGGGTGCGCCGTTATGTGTGTTTGAAAGGGCCGGATCATGGTGGGTGCGGCCGGTTGACGGTGGTCGCCGCCCCGGTCGAAGAACTTCTGACCGAGGCGGTGCTGGCGCGGTTGGATTCACCGCAGCTGGCCGATGTGCTGGCCGGCAAAGCCACCGCTAATGCCGATGTTGCCGGTTTGGCGGCTCAGGTCGACGCGGATCAGCAACGTCTGGATGAGCTGGCGGGGTTGTATGCCGATGGCGCCATTACCGCCCGGGAGTGGATCGCTGCGCGTGATCCGATCACCGACCGCATCACCACAGCGCGCCGTGATATTGCTGCGGCGACCGACACGACGGCGGTCTTCGAGTTGGCCGGCACCGGCGGTGCGCTGCGCACCGAGTGGGACGGGCTGGATTTGGGTCGCCAGCAGGCGATCATCAAAGCGGTGTTGGATCACGCGGTCATCGCACCGGGCACCCCCGGTTCGCGCCGCCTGGACATCGACCGGGTGGCCCCGGTGTGGCGGGTCTGAACCGCCGGCGGCGCCGGGCGTGCTGCCCCGAGCAGGGTGGCGATGCGTGCGATGACGGTCGGGTCGGTGACGGCGACTGGCAAATTCTGGCGTTCACATGAGGCGGTCAGCCACGCGATGAACTCCGGGCGCTCGTGCAGCGGGACCGCGCCGGCATCGTGGTTGCCGGCGGCGCCGCCCGCGGGCGTCGTGGCCATCACCCGGCCCCGCGTGGTGGGGGCGGGATGCGGGTGCAGACAGTCCGGGATTCGGTGATACCGGTGATGCGGGCGCCAATGTGGCGCAGCGCTGCGGAGATGACCAGGACGCGGTCCCCGGCGCTGGTATGTCCGGCGCGGTCGAACTCCCACAGCATCGCATCGGTGTCGATCGGTTGGTGTTGCCTGCCTGTGCTCGTCGTCACGTCGTCAGCGAAATAGGCGGATCGTGGATCGTTTTGTGGCTGCGAATGTTTGGCCGTCTGGTGGCGGGTCCAGGTGGCGCGGGCGGTGCGCAGGGCGCCCATGGTGGTCGAGTAGCGCCGGGATTTGGTGGTGATATGGCCGCGGTAGCCCAGGGTGTGCAGCCAGCGCCCGATCCCCGCCAACGACGAGTCTGCCGAGGCGGTGTGTTCGGCGAGGTAGGCGATGGTGGACAGGATGGCCCGCACATGTTCGCTAACATCCATGTCGCCGATCGCTTCTGCCGTGAGGCGCCGGGCGGTGATGCCGAAGTCGTGCAGGGATTTGGTGACGTATTTCGCCAGGTATGCCGCGACCCGACGCGGCGACAACGGCGATACCGACGCGGCTGCGGTGTCGTCGGTTTCGGAATCGATTGCGGCTATTGGCGTTTCGGGTGTCAATGGTTGAGTGTCGATCTGGGTGCCGAACCGCAAGCCCCGCACCGCCTCTTGACCGGCGTCGCCGGTGGCTATGTCGATGCGGACGTGGCGGGCGGCGCGCTGGATCAGGGCGGCTAGGTCGGCGGGGGTGATCGGTGATGACCAGCCGGTGTGCTGGTCGGCTGTCGGACGGGGCTCCCCACCACCCCGCGGGGCGGCGGGGCCGTGACGGTTGTGGTCACCCGATCCGGTGGTGTCGTTGTCGGCTGGTGGCGGGTCGAGGCGGATCAGAGCGTGGATATGGGGGATGGCGCGGGCTTGCAGTTCAACGACTTTGACGAAGCTCACCCGCACCGAACCGGGCTTGACGCCAACTGTTTTCAGGTGTGTCGCCACGGCGCGTCGTAGTGCAATGGTGAAGCGCCGCCACAGCTCGGGCAGATGCCAAGTAAACAAGACATGCCCGAGGTAGTCATAGCAGTCCCCGCACAGCGGCTGGCCGACCATAGGGTCATCGATACGGTGGATTATGTTGCACCGCAACTGGTTTCCATGCGAGCATCGGGTGGCTGAGCTGGCGCCTTTGCGAGTGTGGCAGGGTGTGCCGGTGGCATTGTGCACCGCCCCGTAGCTCGGCGCGGTCAAGGTGGCGAACACTTGCGGGCGGGCCGCGACTTCGGCGGGTATGTTGTGGTGGCCGCCGGCGGCTCCGGCGTGGACGAGTTGCCAGGTGTCGCGGGCGTAGAGGTCTGAGCATGACGGGCACACCGCGTGACGGCGGTTGTTGCAGCGTGTCCACACGGTGTGCCGACGCCCGGCGGTGTCGGCACCGGACAGCTGGATGGGGTGGGCGCAAAACCCGACCGATTCGGCGCGATGCCACCACGACCCGAAACTCGGTGAGGATGCGCGGCGCAGCATCTGGGTGACCACCGCATCGGCATCGATGGTGGCCGGCAGGCCCGGCAGCACGAACGCCGGCTGCGCGACAGTGACGGCGACGGTGTTCACCGGTTGCCCTGTTCGCCTGAACGCGGTGCCCGAAAGGTGCGGGCCAACAAGGTGATATCGCGATCGGTGACGTGGAAGGCCCGGACCCGTATCGGTTCGGCGGTGCCGTCGATCATCACGTACCCGATGCCGGGGGTGGCATCGGCGATCAGGTCGCATTCGGCGCCGGCATCGCGGGCGCCTTGACCGAGCACCATCGCGGTTTGGGTGGCCTCGGTCATGCGCAGCCCGATGCGCACGGTGAACAATTGGCGTACCGGCAGGGTGTCTTTGGCCGGGTCTTGCACCGCGGCGACCACCGAAATCCCGACCGCACGCCCCTGGGACAACAGCAGGCCGAGGAGTTGTTCTGTCTCGGCGCGGAGTTTGCGGTCGGTGACATAGGCGGTCAGCGCGGCGATCTCATCAATGATCAGCACGATCAGCGGTTCGGCCGGTGTAGGGGTGTGCAGGCGGGTGTGCCCGCGCAGCCGGGTGGCGCGGGTCTGCATCAGCTCCACCAGCTCGCGCAGCAGTTCCACAGCGGGCTGACCGGTGTGGTAGCAGAACCGGGTGAACAGCGGCGCGCCGGCACCGAGTTCCATGCCGCCTTTGGGGTCGATCACCCACAACCGCACCCGCCCGGTTTTGACCTGGGGTGCCAGCCCGGCGATCAGCGACCACAGCACTGAGCCTTTGCCGGCTCCGGTGGCCCCGGCGGCCAGGATGTGCTGGCCCAACACCGGTAGGTGCCACCAGCGTCGTGATTCGGTGACCCCGACCCGCACCGCGCCCAGATCGACCGCCGACCCCGAGGTTGGCATGGGCACCGCGGCCGGCTGGCCGAGCACATCCCCGCGGCCGATGATGATCCGCAGCTGCCCCGGCGCGGTGGCGCGGATCGTCAACCGCTCCGCTCCCCATGTCGCCGCCAACGCCGGAGCGCGTTTCTGCCAGTCAGCGATTGACTGGCCGGTCACCACGCGCAGGCTGATCACGTCGGCGTGGCGGCCGATCCGCACCGACACCACAGCCGGGACCAGGGTGCGCTCACCCAATTTGGCGGTCAGCCCGTGCAGGGCGCACACCGACGCCCAATTACGCCCGTAGCGCCACCACGTCAGGAAACGTTGTCGCACCGGGTTGGTTACCCACCGGCTAAATGATGACGGCTCCAGGATTGCCCAGCCGCTGCATGCCGCGATCTCCACAACGGCGGTCAACACGCCGGCCCGCGCGCCGTGACTGACGGCGACCCAGAGCGCCACCGTGGCCGGGATGCTCAGGACCGGAAACAGGATCGCCCACCACAGTAACTGTCCGGTGGCTTTGACCAATCCCACGATCAGCTCGCCGATCCAGTCATCATCAGGTGATGGATTGTTGTTGTGGTGCTTACGGTTTGGGGTGTTCGACATGACGGTCTTCCTTCACTGACAGCGGAAAGCGGGGTGGGGGCGCCAGCCCGGCAGCCCCTACGCGGTGGTCTGCGTGACTGCCGGGCTGGCCCGCGGTTACCGGGCCTGCTGGCCCGTCTTGACGGTGCCGGGGTCGGTGGCGGTGATCGCTTCGGCCCGATACGCGATGCCCGAGCGGCCGTCTTGCGACCACGGCAACGCCACCAGACCCGTCACACACGCCGGTTGGCCGACAACGACTTTCGGTTCCCCGACCACGGTGACCGCGAGCACTTCACCGCCGGTGGCATCCAGGGCGATCAACTGCACCTGCCACAACGCCTGTCCAGTGGCCTTGTCCACGCGCGGTGCACCGGTGTCGAAATTGGTGCGCTGCTCAGGAATCCGCGTGCACAAAAACGTCACCCCGGTGGTGTCGATACGTAACTTCATGGATTGCTGTCCTTCCTTGCGGTGTTGGCGCGGTCTGTTCGGCCGCGACTCAAGGACAGCGCCATCCCGGATGCGCCCGGAAGTGACAGGCAGTGATACTGGTGATGACCGTAAACGCGCACACGCAGCTGACCTGCGCTGATGTATGCGGCATGATCGACGTCATGGCCGCCGCCGACCCGATCCGCGCACTCAACGCGCAGCGGCTCAGCCAAGCCCGCAAACGCTACGGCTACAGCCTGCGCGAGTTGGCAATCGAGGTCGAAAACGTGCGCAAGCTACGCGGCGATGCCGACCTGCCCACCCAAGAGTCCCTGCGACAAAAAATCGCCCAGATCGAGCGGACCGGAATGCTCGGCCCGGTGTGGCGCGAAGACCTCGCCGCGGTGTTCGGCGTCGAACCCGACGAAATGTTCAGCGTGCCCATCGCCACCGAGCTGCCGCACCCGCTGCTGCTACAACTCCCCGTCGACCACGACGTACTCGCCGTCATCGCCGCCCAGCAACATGCCCACATCCAAGCTGAGCACACCTTCGGCCCCCAACACGCCCGCCCCCTGGTGGAATCCGATCTGCTCACCATCGAATCCCTCATCGTCCACGCACCCTCGCAGGTCAAGGCAGAAATGCGCCGAGCCGCCGGGGCCATCGCCGAAGTCGCCGGGTGGATCGCCCAAGACCTCGGCGATCACGCCGCCGCGGAGAAACTCACCCACACCGCAGCCCTGCACCTACGTACGGCCGGCCCGGCATTCAACGCCATGATCCTGATGCGCCAATCCAACATTCTCACCCGCACCAACCCCGACCTGGCCACCGCCTTGGCCGCCGATGCCGCCGAACTCATCGAAGGCCACGACGTGGGCCGTCTGGCCGCCAGCATCGCCCGCCAACAGGCCCTCGCGGAGCTGGCCAATCACAACGAGCGGGGATTTCATCGCCACGCCGCCGCAGCCCTCGAACTCGGTGACCTGCAACCCCACCCGCATGATCACGCGATCTACGCCCACGGTGCCTACGTCGCCAGCGAGATCGCCGCCGGCTACCTACGCATCGGTGACCCCGACAAAGCAGTAGCGCTGCTCGCCGGACACCATCACGCCTGGACATCACACCAGCACCGCGATCAGACCGTGGCCGATATGCGACTCCTGCACGCCTACATCGCCACCAGCGAATACCAGCAAGCACTGACACTGACCGCCACAGCAATCCCCGGCTACCTGTCCGCGCCCTCGCAGCGAGCCAGACTTCATCTCGCGCGGGCAGGCACAATCGTGCGGGACCGTCGACGGCGAAACAAAGACCCGATCCTGCAACAGCTCGCCGGCCGCATCAAAAACGCCACCCAAGGAGTCACCCCATGAACCGCCGAGTCATCCCCGACACCACCACCACCGACCCCGCGGCCACCCACGCGGTCGCGGTGCTGCCGGTCGGCTCATTCGAACAACACGGCCCCTACCTGCCGCTGGGCACCGACACCCTCATCGCCACTGCCATCGCATCCGCAATCAGTCAGCACCACAACGTATTTCACCTACCACCGGTCACGTTCGGCTGCTCCCACGAACACGCCGCCTACCCCGGAACCATCAGCATCAGCGCCACCACCTTGGCCGCGATCGTCGCTGACATCATCGAATCGCTGGCACGCCAGAACATCGCCGGGCTGATCGTCGTCAACGGCCACGGCGGCAACGCGGTACTCACCAACGTCGTCCAACAAGCCAACCACCCCAAAAACCCCGTCAAGGCTGGGCTCTACCCCAGCCGCGAAGACTGGGCCGAAGCCCGCACCACCGCAGGAATCCACAGCAGCAACCACGACGACATGCACGCCGGCGAACTGGAAACCTCCATCCTGCTCGCCACCCACCCCGACTACCTGCACGACGGCTGGCAGACCAGCGACCACACCGCCAACGACCGCCGCTACCTCACCAGCCTCGGCATCCACGCCTACACACCCACCGGCGTCATCGGCTCCCCATCCCAGGCCACCGCCGCCAAAGGCAGCAGTGCCCTCGACCACCTCGGCCGCAACGCCGACACCCTGATCGAACTCCTCACCACACGTTGAGCACAAGCGACAGCTCGGCGGCTACCTTCCGGGCTTCGCTGCGCTCCCTTCGCTTCCGTCCGCTGGCGCTCCCGTCCGCGCCGGTCGCTCCACTGCGCCCTGCGTCCGCCGCCGAGCACCAGACCAGCGCCCACCACCCAGTGAGAACACCGGCCGTGTTCGCGCCTGCCGCCGCCAGGCCAACGGCGTTTGCGCCTCTCGCGCGGCGACCAGAGCCGGGCCAGACCACCGGCCACCGTGGGACACATGCCCTGACCTCGCGCGTGAGGACTTTCTTTACTGCTATCGAGCGCGATCACCAAGGCGTCCAATATCCGCGCGGACGGGTGGTTTTCTCGTCCTTGTTCCAACCGCGCGTAGTAGTCGGCACTGATGCCGGCCCGCACGGCCACCTCCTCGCGGCGCAGCCCAGGGGTGCGCCGCCGTCTCGGAAGATCGCCGTGGCGCTGCTGGCTGGGTGTGATCGCCTCGCGTCGCGCCCGAAGAAATTCTCCCAGTGTCTTGGTCACGAAGCGATGCTAGCCAGCGCGGCGTCCTGGGTGTCAAATTCCGAGGTTAAGCTCCCCCTTCCGCGACCTGCAGTTCCTCGCCACCATATGTACTCATGGCATCAATCGACCGCTTGGCCGAAGGGAACAGGGTTTTAGGCCGCTTGCAGATATCGACACGGGCGGAGGACGGGCCTGAGCATGGGCGGGGCTACCCAGCGCGGATACGGCGGTACGGCGAAGGGTCGGTTCGTTCCCTGGTGGCGACCACACCGACGACGTACTCGGGTCAACGACCCGAACGTAGCAGCCTGGAGTGACAGCAACCCGAACCTGAAGGGCAACGACTTTGCTGGGTATTCTCAAGCGGGCGTGGATTCCGCTGGTGATCGTCGCGGTTGCGGCCGTCGGGGGCTTCGTGGCTTACCGATTGCAGGGAGTGTTCGGCTCGCACCGAGTCGCGGAGGTGGGCCCGGTCGAGCAGATTGTGCCGATCAACGTCAAGCGCGTGGTTTACGAGGTTACCGGGCCCCCGGGCACGGCGGGTGTGGTCAATTACCTGGACGAGAACGCTCAGCCTCAGCGCGCAAATTTCACCACCTTGCCGTGGTCATACACCGTGACCACGACCATGCCGGGAATGTTCGCCAACGTGGTGGCACAAGGGGACAGCAACACGCTCGGTTGCCGGATTCTGGTCAACGGTGTGGTGCGCGACCAGCAGTCCGCAGCCCGTTTCGACGCTCAGGTTTTCTGCTTGGATAAAGCCGCGTGAGCGGCGGCCACGCCGAGCGGCCTCTTGCGGCGCGGATGTTGCGGCGGCTGGCGGTGCCGATCGTGCTGGGTTGGCTGGTGTTCGCCGTCGTCGTCAGCGTCTTCGTGCCTCGACTGGATCTGGTGGAACGACAGAACTCGGTCGGCCTATTGCCTAAGGATGCTCCGTCGCTGATCGCGATGAAGCGCATGGGCAAAGTTTTTCACGAGTTCGACTCCGACAGCGTCGCGATGGTGGTGCTGGTGGGCGACAAACCGCTGGGCGACGAGGCACGTCGCTTCTACGACGATCTCGTGCGCCGGCTCGAGCGCGACACCGCGCATGTCGAGAAAGTGCAGAACTATTGGGGGGAATTGGTCACGGCGGGCGGCGAGCAGAGCGCCGATAGTAAGGCCGCCTACGTGCAGCTCAACCTCGCCGGCGACCAGGGCTCCTCGCGGGCGGATGAGTCGGTGCACTCAGTCGAGCAGATCGTGGCGCACTCTCATCCGCCGCCGGGTGTCAAAGCATATGTGACCGGTCAGGCGCCGCTGACCACAGACTTGACTGAAGCCGGCGACCGGGGTCTGGCCAAGCGCACGGCGATCACGATCGCCGTAGCCGCGCTGATGTTGCTCATCGCTTACCGGTCGATAGCCACCCTGCTGATCGTGCTGATGGTGATTTTTGTCGAACTGGCCACCGCGCGGGGAACCGTGGCATTCATCGGCAACTTTCACGTGATCGGCTTCACCACGTTCGCGGTCAGTCTGCTCATGGCGCTGGCCATCGCGGCCGGCACGGACTACGCGATCTTTTTTCTCGGCCGCTATCACGAAGCCCGTCAAAGTGGCGAAGACCGTGAAACCGCTTACTACACGACATACCGTGGAGTTGCCCATGTCGTGTTGGGTTCCGGGCTAACGATCGCCGGCGCGATGCTGTGCCTGCGGTTGGTCCGGCTGCCCTACCTCAATACATTGGCGATTCCATGCGCGGTGGCACTGGTCATCGTGATCGCGGCCTCGCTGACGTTGATGCCGGCTCTGCTGGCCATCGACGCGCGGTTCGGCCTACTCGACGCCAAGCGAAAGACCAATATTTACCGGTGGCGGCGACTAGCGACGGCCACGGTGCGCTGGCCCGCCCCGATCCTTGCCAGCGCTGTGGTCGTCTCAATAGTCGGGGCGCTGACCCTGCCGGGGTATCACACCAACTACGACGACCGCTATTACGTTCCCGCGAGCCTAGCGTCCAACGTCGGCGACCGCGCCGCCACGCAGCATTTCACCCATGCCCGGCTGAATCCGGACCTGTTGCTGGTCGAAGCCGACCACGACCTGCGTAACCCGGTGGACATGCTCGACCTGGATAGGATTGCGGCGAGTATCTTCCGGGTGCCGGGCATCGCGCGGGTGCAAAGCATCACCAGGCCGCTGGGATACAACATCGAGCACGGCACCATACCGTTTGCGATCGGCATGCAGCCCGTCCCGATCCGGGAGAACCTGCAGTATCTGAAGGACCGCTTGGCCGATATCCTGCGGCTGACTCGAGACGACCTCGGCGTCCAGATCGCGACGTTAGAGCGCATGTACACGGTGCAACAAGAGCTGACGGATGCGATAAGCGACAGTGCTCGGGTCACAGCTGATACTGCCGCTATTACGGACAAAATACGCGACCACCTCGCAGATTTTGACGATTTCTGGCGGCCACTTCGCAGCTATTTCTACTGGGACAAACATTGCTTCGACATCCCCATGTGTTGGTCGTTACGCTCGATCTTCGACGCTTTGGACGGCTTCGACAAACTCGCCGAGAACTTCCATTCTCTTGCCAAAGATCTTCAAAATAGTGCTGATGCGTCCCGTAAGCTGGTCGCGCTGATCCCGCCGTTGATCGCTGTCGCGAAGTCGATGCAGACTACGTTCCTAACCCTGTACAGCAGCTTCTCGGGCCTGGTCACTCAAATGGACCGCATGACCGACACCAGCACACTCATGGGCGAATTCTTCGACAAAGCAAAAATTGACGGCCTCTTCTACATCGCGCCAGAAGTGTTCGACAGCCCTGACTTTAAGACCGGCCTCAGGCTGCTGGTCTCCCCCGACGGCAAATCCACCCGTATGATCATCACCCACAACATCGACCCCGCCAGCCCCGAGGCGATCTCCCACGTCGACGCAGAACTCAAGGCCGCACGCGAGGCGGTCAAAGAAACCCCCTTGGCCAGTGCGAAGTTATACCTGGGTGGCACGGCGGCTACTTACCGAGATATCCAAGAATCCACCAAATACGACGTCATGACCGAGGCCATCGCCGCGCTCATCCTGATCTTCATCGTCATGCTGGTCATCACCCGCGCGCTAGTCGCCTCGATGGTCATCGTCGGCACAGTCGTGCTCTCGCTAGCGACCGGCTTCGGCCTGTCGGTGCTGTTTTGGCAACACATCTACGGCTTGGAACTGCACTGGATCACCTTGCCTTTCGCAGTCACCATTTTGCTGGCCGTGGGATCTGACTACAACCTGTTGCTGGTCTCGCGGTTCAAGGAAGAAATCGGCGCAGGACTGAAGACCGGCATCATCCGGTCCGTAGGCGGCACCGGCGGAGTCGTGACCACGGCCGGCTTGGTGTTCGCCTTCACCATGGCCTCTTTGGCGGTCAACGAGCTGTACACGCTCAAACAGGGCGGCACCACCATCGGGTTGGGCCTGCTCATCGACACGCTGATCGTGCGCTCGCTGATGATCCCATCCATCGCTACCCTGTTGGGGCGCTGGTTCTGGTGGCCGCTACGGGTCCGCCCCCGCCCAGCCAGCGAACTGCTCCGATCTGTGGGCCCCCGTCCACTGGTGCGCGCACTGCTCCTGAGGGGATAGTTTACCGACTTGTCACTAACCTCAAATATGTGTGCCATAGCGGCGAATCCGCAGGTCGAGGTAGGTGGGATGCGACAGAGCAGGATCAGGGGCCTAACACGTCCTTAACCTACCCCCATCCCGTTGATAGGGCCGGCGAGCGGGCACCACCGGTGTCAATCGTTGTGGAATCAGGCCGACGTGACCCTGCGAACAGCCGTCCGGTAGATGGCGTGTTCATCGCGGAGCCCGATAGCTACGACATGGCGGGTGTCTTCGTCGACTTGTCGGTAAATCAAACGGAATCGTTGCGGCCGCCGGCTTGAGATATCAAACTTGACCCGCGCCAGTCCAGTGAGATCCCCGCTGATGCGCCGTTCACCGAGTAGTTTGCCCTGCACCCGCCCGTGCGCCAGGTCGTCGATGATAGCCTGCGCCGCCTCCAATGCGGCCGGGTCGGCCTTCTGCACGGCCACGAGGTCGGCCAGAACGTCCAATGCGAAGGTAAGCCGATAGCGGGCAGGTCGCTGGTTTTCTCCGCTCACGCAGAGCGGCCAGCACGAAGCCGGTCGAGGACCTCGTTCACCTCAGCCTGGCTCAAGTGTCGTCCATCATCTCGAGCGAGCCGCTCGCGGGCCAGCTCTGCGTCGAGCTCGTCCTCGGCGGCCTCAAGCAGCTTCTCCCACACCGCCACGGGGACGATGACGCCTTGCGCCCTGCGGTGCGAGCCGAAGTACACCGGCTCCCCCTCGCCGGCGTCGAAGCGTTGCGCGATCTTGTGCAGCGCATCTCGCGCCTCACCCGTGGTCACGACGTTCGCCATACGGATATCGTACGACAATCCGTACGGTTTGTGCCTCGCCCACCTCTCCAATACAGGGGGTAGGTTTGCGACTTGTCACCAATTTGGTGCTGGTCTGCCCCTACCACCACCGGCGCCACCACCAAGGCCACATCACCATCACCGGACCCGCCGACGCGCTCACCGTCACCGACAGCGACGGGCGGCAACTACGCCCGGGATCGCTGGCCCGCCCATCCACCCGTCCCCCAC
>NZ_VMQU01000147.1 GCF_007714205.1 Mycobacterium helveticum
CCCCCCCCCCCCCCCCCCCCCCCCCCCCCGCGGCCGGGGTGGCGGGGGTACCACCCGCTTGCGGGGGAGAGTGGCGGAGATGAAGACCGCCGACGACGAAGACGCCGGCGCAGCCGGGGTTGAGGAGTGGCGGAGATGAAAGTAGCTGTCGCCGGGGCCGGTGCGGTCGGGCGCTCGGTCACCCGCGAACTGGTCGGCAACGACCACGAAGTGACCCTGATCGAGCGCAACCCCGACCACGTCGACGTGGACGCCATCCCGGCGGCGCACTGGCGCCTGGGCGACGCCTGCGAACTGAGCCTGCTGGAGTCGGTGCACCTCGAGGATTTCGACGTGGTGGTCGCCGCGACCGGTGACGACAAGGCCAACGTCGTGCTCAGCCTGCTGGCCAAGACCGAGTTCGCGGTCCCGCGCGTCGTGGCCCGCGTCAACGATCCGCGCAACGAATGGCTGTTCACCGACGCCTGGGGTGTGGACGTCGCGGTGTCGACCCCGCGCATGCTGGCGTCGCTGATCGAGGAGGCCGTCGCGGTCGGCGATCTCGTGCGGCTCATGGAGTTCCGCCGGGGTCAGGCCAACCTGGTCGAGATCACGTTGCCCGACGACACGCCGTGGGGCGGCAAGCCGGTGCGCAAGCTGCAACTGCCGCGGGACGCCGCCCTGGTCACCATCCTGCGCGGTCCGCGCGTGATCGTGCCGGAGGCCGACGAGCCGCTCGAAGGTGGCGACGAGTTGCTGTTCGTCGCGGTCACCGAGGCCGAAGAGGACCTGCGCGAACTGCTGCTGCCGAGCGCTGAGCCGGGCGAGCCCGCGCCGGCCGGCTAGCCCGCGTCGCGGGCCTCGACCTCGTCGACCGCGGAGATGGCGCGCTGGGCCGACCTGTAGGCCGCATACGTGGCCAACGCGGCCAACGCGGTCAACGGCCAGCCCATCCCGATCCGGGCCACACCCAGCCAACCGGTCTGATCGGCCTCGTAGAGGTGCCGCTGCACGAGGAACCGGGCGCCGAACACCAGCACCCAGCACAGGGACGCCGCATCGAAGGCGTACACCGCCCGGGGTACGTCGCGCCAGGTGTGCTGCCGCCCGCCGGCCCAGCTGGCCAGGTAGCCGACCAGCGGCCGGCGCACCAGAACCGACGCCGAGAACACGACCGCCCACAGCAACGACATCCAGATGCCCAGCAGGAAGTAGCCCTTGGAGTCCCCCATGACGTAGGCGACCAGCGCGCACACGACCACACCCCCGAAGCCCGAGAATGCCGGTTGCATGGAATCGCGCCGGATGAGCCGCCACAGCAGCACCAGTGCGGACACGCCCAGGGCGGACGCGATTGCGGGCAGCAGCCCGAGCAGGTTGGAGGTGAGCACGAAGGTGACCACGGGCAGCGACGAGTAGACGACACCGCTGACCCCGCCCAGCTGCGTCAGCAGGCGTTCGGCGCCTGTGCGCCCGGTGCTGACGCCACCGCCGTCCGTCGGGCCGATCGGGTCGGCCGCCCCGTCGCCGGAGACGGTCACCGCTGAATTTCGTAGCGCGGGTTGTAGATCGCCTTGGTGCCGTTCTCGAGCTTGCCCACCCGGCCCCGCACTCGCAGGGTGCGGCCCGAGTCGATGCCGGGAATCCGGCGTTGACCCAACCACACGAGGGTGACGGTGTCGGTGCCGTCGAACAGTTCGGCGCGCACGCCGCCCGCGCAACCCTTGCCGTTGGTCTCCACGCTGCGCAGCGTGCCGACCATCGTGACCTCCTGGCCGCGCTCGCAATCGATCACACGCTGCGCGCCGGTGCTCGCGACTTCGTCGGACAACTCCTCGCAGTCGCGTTGATCCGGGTGCTCCGTCAACCGACGGGTGAGCCGGCGCAGATACCCTTGGGCCCCCATGGCCACTCCTGACAATGCCGATGGCGCTTTCCGTAATGCCAACGGACACCGTAGACCTGTTGGTTCCCGCGTGCCAATCGGGCCAAACCGCGTGTTGGAGCGAACGTCACGGCCGGGCAGCATCGGAAAGGTGGGTGTCGATCTGCGCGGTGTCACGGCCGTGTTGCTGCCCGGAACCGGCTCCGACGACGATTACGTCCGCCGGGCGTTTTCCGGCGCGTTGAACGAGGCCGGAGCGGTGCTGGTGACCCCGCCCCCGCAGCCGGAGCGCTTGATCGACGGCTATCTGTGCGCGCTGGACGACGCGGCGCGGGCGGGCCCGGTCTGCGTCGGCGGCATCTCGATCGGCGCCGCGGTGGCAACCGCCTGGGCGCTGGCGCACCCGGATCGCACGGTCGCCGTGCTGGCCGCGCTGCCGGCCTGGGCCGGGGCACCCGGCTCCGCGCCCGCCGCGCTGGCGGCACGCTATTCGGCGGCCCGGCTGCGCAGCGACGGGCTGGCGGCGACGACGACGCAGATGCGGTCATCCAGCCCGTCCTGGCTCGGTGACGAGCTCGCCCGGTCGTGGCGGGCCCAGTGGCCGCAATTGCCCGACGCGATGGAAGAAGCGGCGGGCTACGTCGCACCCGGCCGCGCGGACCTCGCCCGGCTGACCGCGCCGCTGGCGGCGGTCGCCGCCGTCGACGACCCCATCCACCCGCTGCAGGTGGCCGTGGAATGGGTCACCGCCGCGCCGCGCGCGGCCCTGCGGACGGTGACGCTCGAACAGTTCGGCGCGGACACCGCCGAACTGGGCGCGGCCTGCCTGGCCGCGCTGGGCGACCTGTGAGCCCCGTGAGTCCGGCTCAGCCGCCGGTCGTCGACCGCAGCTGCTGCATGGCCGATCCCTGCGCGCTGCGGCGTTCGGCGGGCCCCTCGGGCGCCTGTTGCGCCTCGCCCTGCTGCTGGGCCTGCTGCGCGGCGGCGGCCTCCCGCAGCTGAGCGACCATAGGCTCGGGCAGCTGCACCGCCAGCGGGGTCCGCACCGGCAGCGGCGTGTCGCCGCGGCGAACCACCGTGTCCGCCAACGCCGCGCGCGCCTCGCGATCCAACGCCTCGATGCTCTCGTGCGTGCCGTTGACCACGCAGCGGATCATCCAGCGGAAACCGTCGACCCCGATGAAACGCACCACGCCGGTGGCGGTGCCGACCACTTCCCGGCCCCACGGGCCGTCCTGGATGCTGACCTTGGCCGAGTCATTGCGCAGCGACTCCGCGAGCTCGGCGGCCACCTCCCGCCACAGGCCGCCCGTCTTGGGCGCCGCGTAGGCGGCGATGGTGAAACGACCGTTGGGTGTGACGACCCACACGGCGCTGGGAACGCCGGTTTCGGTCAACTCGACCTGCAACTGGCCGCCGTCGGGCATCGGGATGAGCACCGAACCCAGATCGAGTCGGGCCACCTCGGCGATCGCCGGGTCCTCGAAGTCGTCGATGTCGAACGGGCCCTCGAGTGCGCCCGGCTCGCCGGAGGCCCGCGCGCCGGCAGCCTCCACCCCGGCCGCTGCCTCGACGGGCTGTTCGGATTCCGCGGGACTGCCGGGGGCGTCGTCCTTGCCGCGTCTACCTGAGCGCCTGCCGAATACCGCCATCAGCGCCGCTCCTCTCCATCGCTTCGTCCCCCTCGCCGCTTCGCGGCCGGGAGGTGCCCCACTGCATCATCGCCGGCGGTCACAAACTCGCATGTCCCCCGGAGGAACCGTGACCGCCGTCGCCACGGGATGTCTCGGCCAGCCCGGCCTCGTCGAACGACGCGACCTCCACCAGCTCCAACAACTCCACCCGCTGCACCAGGAGCTGGGCGATGCGGTCTCCGCGATGCACCACGACGGGCTCGGCCGGGTCGAGGTTGATGAGGGAGACCTTGATCTCACCGCGGTACCCGGCGTCGATGGTGCCCGGGCTGTTGACGATCGAAAGCCCCACCCGCGCCGCCAATCCCGAGCGCGGGTGGACCAGCCCGACCATCCCGAACGGGATGGCGACCGCGACGCCCGTCCGTACCAGCGCACGGTGGCCGGGATCGAGCGTGACGTCTTCCGCGCTGTAGAGGTCCACGCCGGCGTCGCCGCTGTGCGCGCGCGAGGGCACCGGCAGTTCGGGGTCGAGGCGAACGATCGCCAGAGGGGTCGACACGGGGGCACAGACTACCCTTGACCGCGTGTCTGGAACGCGCGTCGCGCCGCTCAGCGTGCGGTATCGCGAGCGGCTGTGGGTGCCGTGGTGGTGGTGGCCGCTCGGCTTCGCGCTGGCGGGTCTGGTCGCCTTCGAGGTCAACATGGGTGCGGGCGCCGCCTTGCCGGCCTGGGTCCCGTTCGCGACGCTGTTCACGGTCGCGGCGGGCACACTGCTGTGGCTGGGCCGTATTGAGATACAAGTCACCGCCGGGCCCGACGGCGTCGAGCTGTGGGCGGGCCAGGCGCATCTGCCCGTCACGGCGATAACCCGGTCCGCCGAGATACCGCGCTCGGCCAAGTCCGCGGCGCTGGGCCGCCAACTCGACCCGGCCGCCTACGTGCTGCACCGGGCGTGGATCGGTCCGATGGTTCTGGTCGTCCTCGACGACCCGGACGACCCCACGCCGTACTGGCTGGTGAGTTGCCGTCACCCCGGCCGGGTGCTGTCGGCATTGCGCAGCTGACCTTCGGGAGACTCAGGCCGCGCAGTCGGTGCAGATCATCACGCCGTTCTTCTCGCTGGCCAGCCGGCTGCGATGCTGCACCAGGAAACAGCTCGAGCACGTGAACTCGTCCGCCTGCTTCGGGATCACGCGAACGGAGAGCTCCTCGCCGGACAGGTCGGCGCCGGGGAGCTCGAAAGACTCAGCCGTTTCGGTCTCGTCGACGTCGACCACCGCCGACGCCGCCTCGTTCCGTCGTGCTTTGAGCTCCTCCAGCGAGTCTTCCGAGACGTCGTCGGTCTCGGTGCGCCGTGGAGCGTCGTAATCGGTAGGCATCGCCCAATCCCCTCACATGCCCTAAAACTTCAAGGCCCTAAAACTTCAAGCAACGCTTTGTACCAGCGTCGAACGCATCCACCAAACGATTCGTGCCCGTATCCCGACTCATTAGTCTGTGATTTGCATCACAGATAAAAATACGTCTTGCGTTCGGCCTCGAACAGTGTGATCAGCGTGCGACTAAAGTGCACCTGTGGTCGCACAAATCACAGAGGGTACAGCGTTCGACAAGCACGGTCGGCCATTTCGGCGGCGCAACCCTCGACCGGCCATCGTGGTCCTGGTGCTGCTGACCGTCGCGACCGGCGTTGCCTGGACGGTGGCGCTGACGCGACCGGTGAAAGTCCACGAAGCCGAGGCGTGCAATCCGCCACCCCAGCCGCAAGGGTCGGCCCGCCCGCAACTCGGCGAGCAGGTGTCGCGCACGGCGATGATGGACGTGTCGCCGGCCAAGCTGGCCGACACCAAGGTGCGGGTTCTCAACGCCAGCGGCCGGGGCGGCCAGGCCGCCGACGTCGCCGGCGCGATGAAGGACCTGGGCTTCGCGCTGCCGACCGCCGCCAACGACCCGATCTACGCCGGCACGCGGCTGAACTGCCAGGGCCAGATCCGCTTCGGCACGGCCGGGCAGGCCACCGCGGCGGCGGTGTGGCTGGTGGCGCCGTGCACGGAACTGTTCAACGACAACCGCGCCGACGACTCCGTCGACCTCGCGGTGGGCACCGACTTCGGCACGCTGGCACACAACGACGACATCGACGCCGTGCTGGCCAGCCTGCGCCCCGGCGCCACCGAGCCGGCGGATCCCATGCTGCTGCAGAAGATTCACGCCAGCAGTTGCTGAGCGCTCGGCTCAGTCCAGGATCGGGTCCAGACCGTTGAACCGCTCCAGGGCCGCGAGGAGTTCGTCGGCAATCCCGGGTGCGGCGGCCATCACCAGGCCCGCCCCGTCGATGTCGCGGGGCGGCAGCACCACCCGAGCCCCCGCCTCCGCCGCGATCAACCCGCCGGCGGCGCAGTCCCACACCTGCAGCCCGTGCTCGTAGTAGGCGTCCAGCCGCCCCGCGGCGACCATGCACAGATCCAGCGCCGCCGAGCCGATGCGGCGCACGTCGCGCACCATCGGCAGCATCCTGGCCAGCAGCTCGGCCTGGGCGGCGCGCCGCGGCGCGGAGTAGCCAAAACCGGTGCCCAACAACGCCATCGACAGATCGGCGACGGCCGCGCACCGCAACGAACGTGACTCGTGCCCGTCGGTGACGCGCGCGCCGTGACCGGCTGCCGCCGAATAAACCCGGCCGGCGACGACGTCGGCGACCGCCCCCGCCACCGACATACCGTCGACCTGGGCGCCGACCGACACGGCGTAGGCGGGGATGCCGTACACGAAATTCACCGTGCCGTCGATGGGGTCGAGCACCCAGGTGACCGCCCCGTCCGGTGCGGCATCCGCGGCGGCGGGCCCGCCGCCCTCCTCCCCGAGGATGGGATCACCGGGGCGTAGGCGCGCCAACCGATCTCGCAGCAGCCGTTCGGTTTCGGTGTCCACGACCGTGACCGGATCCGTCGGGGTGCTCTTGGAGCGCACCGCGCCACCGCCGCCACCCGCATGCGCGCCGAACACCTCGGCGCGGCGGCGCCGCACGAACGCGGCGGCCTCGGTGGCCAGCGTCTCGGCTATCGAGCGCAGCAGGGCGGGGTCGTCGTCGGTTCCGGTCACCGATCCATCGCATCACAATCGCCGCGGCCACGCAGAAACGGCAGCCCGGATCGTCGCCGGGCTGACCCGCATCGTCGCCAGGCTAAATCGTCGCCAGGCTAAGGTGAGCCGGACAACCCCCACCTCTCCCCCGCCGAGGAGACTCGATGACCAGCACCGAATCGAGCACCGACACGCCCGGCCCCGAGACGGTCGCCGGGGTGCCGCGGCGTCGCGGATTCGGCGTCGATGTCGGTGGCAGCGGCATCAAGGGCGGCGTCGTCGACCTGGACACCGGGCTGTTGATCGGTGACCGGATCAAGGTGCTGACCCCCCAACCGGCCACGCCGTCGTCGGTCGCCAAGGCCATCGCCGAGGTCGTGGACGGATTCGGGTGGACAGGTCCGCTCGGGGTGACCTACCCGGGTGTGGTCACCCACGGCGTCGTCCAGACCGCGGCCAACGTCGACAAGTCCTGGATAGGCACCAACGCCCGCGACATCATCAGCGCCGAACTGAACGGGCAGGACGTGACGATCCTCAACGACGCCGACGCGGCCGGACTCGCCGAGGAGTACTACGGGGCGGGCAAAGGCCAGGCCGGACTGGTCGTGCTGCTGACGTTCGGCACCGGGATCGGCTCCGCGGTCATCCACAACGGCACGCTGATACCCAACACGGAGTTCGGTCACCTCGAGGTCGGCGGCAAAGAGGCCGAGCAACGGGCGGCGTCATCGGTCAAGGACAAGCACGGCTGGAGCTACGAGAAGTGGGCCAAACAGGTGACCCGGGTGCTCGTGGCCATCGAGAGCGCCATCTGGCCCGACCTGTTCATCGCAGGTGGCGGCATCAGCCGCAAGGCCGACAAGTGGATTCCGCTGCTCGAGAACCGCACCCCGGTGGTGGCCGCGGCGCTGCAGAACACCGCCGGCATCGTGGGCGCCGCCATGGCCGCCGGCTTCGCCGCGACGCGCGACCTGACGCACTGAAATCTGCCCGGTCGGGCGGTCCGAGCTCCCCGTATCGCTACAATGGTCCTCGGCGGCAGCCCAAAGTCATTAGCGTGCGTATGGCCACGCTGATATCCAACGCCGGCATTCGACATAGCAGACACTTTCGGTTCAGTATGCCCAGAGCACCGAAAGTGAATCCGACCGAAGGGGTGTAAGTGGCAGCGACCAAACCCAGCACCGATGAACCGGTGAAGCGCAACGCCACGAAGTCACCCGCGTCACCCGCCAAACGGCCGGCGGCAAAGCCCGCCAACGGCACCGCGCCCGCAAAGCGGGCCGCCAAGTCGGCGCCGCGGAGCACCAAGTCCGCGGAGCACGAGGCCGACCCGGCGACCGACGACGACAAGACCCGCGCCGCCGCGAAGAGCGCCGCGCCGAAGACCCCGGCCGCCCGCGGCAGCAAAGCGGCAGCCAAAGAATCCGGGACCGAACCGGACGCCCTCGACGCCGGCGAGGACCTGGACACCGAACCGGACCTCGAAGGCGAGCCGGGCGAGGAGATCGACATCGCCGACCTCGTCATCGACGACCTCGACGAGGACGCGGCTCCGGCAGGTGATGACACGGACCTGGACGCGGCCGAGGACGGCGAGGACGACGCCGTCGTGGTGCCCGCCGCGGCCGCCGCGGCTCCCGCCGACGACGACGAGGGGATCGCCGAGCCCAGCGAGAAGGACAAGGCGTCCGGCGATTTCGTGTGGGACGAAGACGAATCCGAAGCGTTGCGTCAGGCCCGCAAGGACGCCGAACTCACCGCGTCCGCCGACTCGGTTCGCGCCTACCTCAAGCAGATCGGCAAGGTGGCGCTGCTCAACGCGGAGGAAGAGGTCGAGCTGGCCAAGCGGATCGAGGCCGGCCTGTACGCCACGCAGCTGATGACCGAGATGACCGACCGCGGCGACAAACTGCCCGCAGCCCAGCGCCGCGACATGATGTGGATCTGCCGCGACGGCGACCGCGCGAAGAACCACCTGCTGGAGGCCAACCTGCGGCTGGTCGTCTCGCTGGCCAAGCGCTACACCGGCCGCGGCATGGCGTTTCTGGACCTCATCCAGGAAGGCAACCTGGGCCTGATCCGCGCGGTCGAGAAGTTCGACTACACCAAGGGCTACAAGTTCTCCACCTACGCGACGTGGTGGATTCGCCAGGCCATCACCCGCGCCATGGCCGACCAGGCCCGCACCATCCGTATCCCGGTACACATGGTCGAGGTGATCAACAAGCTGGGCCGCATCCAGCGCGAGCTGCTGCAGGACCTGGGCCGCGAGCCCAGTCCCGAGGAGCTGGCCAAGGAGATGGACATCACCCCGGAGAAGGTGCTGGAGATCCAGCAGTACGCCCGCGAGCCGATCTCGCTGGACCAGACCATCGGCGACGAGGGCGACAGCCAACTGGGCGACTTCATCGAGGACAGCGAGGCCGTGGTGGCCGTCGACGCGGTGTCCTTCACCCTGCTGCAGGACCAGCTGCAGTCGGTGCTCGAGACGCTGTCCGAGCGCGAGGCCGGCGTGGTACGGCTGCGCTTCGGCCTCACCGACGGCCAGCCCCGCACGCTCGATGAGATCGGTCAGGTCTACGGGGTGACCCGCGAGCGCATCCGCCAGATCGAGTCCAAGACGATGTCGAAGCTGCGCCACCCCAGCCGCTCCCAGGTGCTGCGCGACTACCTGGACTGAGCGACACTCCCAATTGTTACGCTGACCAGCGGATTTGTTGGTCAGTACAGAAATAGTAGACATGCACAGCGCTACCAGTCAAGATATCGACATGGCGCGTCGCACACCCCCGGCCCTGGATCTGGCCTCGCTGCTGCCCTCCTGGGAGCTGGCGCTGCGCTCCGAGCGCAAGTCGGCCCAGACCATCAAAAGCTACGGCGACGGGGTACGCGCGTTCCTGCGCTGGTGTGAGAACACTCAGCGGCGCCCCGCCCTGGACCGCGACCTAGTTAAGGGCTTCGTGGCCGACCTGCTCGACAACGGCGCCGAAGCGGCCACGGCCCGGGCCCGCCAGCTCGGCGTGCGCCGGTTCTCGGCGTGGCTCGAGGAGGAAGGCGAGATCGACACCGACCCCCTCCTCGGACTCAAGGCGCCCAAGCTCGACGCCAAGGTCACCGAATCGCTGACCGAGGACGAGCTGCGCGCGCTGATCAAGGCGTGCGCCGGGCGGGAGTTCCGCGACCGCCGCGACGAAGCCATCGTGCGGCTGATGGCCGAGACCGGGATGCGTGCCGGGGAAGTCTGCGGGCTCACCGTGGCCGACGTCGACCTGAACCGGGGCCTGGTCACCGTCCGGCGCGGCAAGGGCGGCAAGGGCCGGGTGGCGCCCATCGGGCCGCAGACCGCCCGGGCCATCGACCGCTATGCGCGCGCCCGGCGCACCCACCGGCTGGCCGGCGGCGGGGCACTGTGGCTCGGCGACCGCGGCAAGAACTTGGAGTACTACGGGCTGCACGCGGCGCTGAAGTACCGCGCCCAGTTGGCCGGGCTCGATGGCTTCCACCCGCACCTGTTGCGCCACACCGCGGCGTCGCGGTGGCTGGCCGCCGGCGGCTCGGAGGGTGGCCTGATGGCTGTGGCCGGGTGGTCGACGCGGGACATGATCGACCGCTACACCAAAGCCACCGCCGGCGAACGCGCGGCCGCCGAAGCCCGCGGACTAAATCTGGGGGAGCTGTGAACGACAGGATCACCATAGTGAAGCCGAGTCGCCACGGCGATCGCAGTCTGCACACCTTCGTGCGCGACGACACCGGGAACTGGTGGCATTGGAATCCGCCAAGCCGCGGCCAAACTAACGAATGGGCCCGGCGAACGGTTGAGGCCGGCCGAGGGGCCCGATTCGACGGCAGTCTCATGGTATTCGGTCGCCACGACGAGGACACATCACGACCGAGTCGGGCCGTCTCCGACCGGCCGCTGAACGACCTTACCGATGCGATCGCCCTGGCCGACGGCGTGGACATGTCCGGGTCGACGCTCACCGTCATTCTCAACGCACTGGGCAGCGACAACCGCCCAACGGTCTACCTCTCCGACATCAACACTGTTGTGTCCGAGTGCGGTTCGTTGGCTTGGAAAGGCCCAATCACTTCCCGAACCGCAGAGGCAACACGCAGTGGAAGCGCTATACACCGAGATTTTGCGGCGCTGTACTAAAGTGTAGTTCGTCTTTCGACTTTGTCCCGGACGAGAAATGATCCGGGTCGAACGCCATCCGGCGGGCGGTCTTCAGGGCGCTCCTCACGGAGCCCCAACCTCGTCATTCCTTGAGGTGAAGAATGCCGCTCACACCGGCCGAACGTTCCCTACGCGGCCAGATAGCCGCGCACGAATCCTGGTCCCGCACCCCGGACCGTTCAGCACGAACCTTGAACGCGCGCAAGGCAATGCTCGACAAGTTCGAGCAGCAGGTCGATCCTGATGGCAAGCTGGCGCCAGCCGAACGCGCCCGTCGCGCAGAACACGCTCGCAAAGCCCACTTCAAACGGCTGGCGTTGAAATCAGCCAGGGCGCGGCGTCTACGCGCAGGCGGTGACGACGCAGCGTGACCACAGAAAACGAAAGGCGGCTCCCGACAGAGCCGCCCAACGCACCAAAACCATCAACCACCACCAACGATAGCCGATCCGGTCACCGAGACGCAGTTGACGCGCTGACCCGCATCGTGTCGTCACAGCAAGTGAGCTGGTGGGAGGTTAACCGGCTCGTCACGCCCCTGTTGGCCGGAGTCGGGTCGTGGCCGATGGCCGGGACGCCGGCCTGGTGCAGCCTCGCCCAGGACGACCCGGCGAAGTGGGCTGCGCTGCTGGATGCCGCCCAGCATTGGGCGTTGCGGGTCGAGACGTGTCAGCAAGCACACGCGGAGGCGAGCCGTGACATTTCAGCTGCCGCTGATTGGTCCGCGGTCGCTCGCGACTTGCGCCGGCATGCCGCCGCGGCCAGGGCCGGCGCTTACATCCGCCGGGAGGCGTCGTGAGCGACAAGCCCGAGAAGCGCTCGCAATCGTCGCAATTGGTCGATATGGCACGAGACAAGTACAGCCTGGCCGTCAGCGATGACGGCCAGCCGTACGGAACCTATCCCGATGTACCGCACGTGGCGTTGCCGCTGCGCGGCGGCAAGCTGGGCTTGCGGGCGAGCCTGGCGCGGGACTATTTCGAGAAACACAAGACCGCGCCATCCTCGCAGGCGCTGGCCGACGCGTGCACGGTGCTCGAGGGCTACGCGATGCAAGAGAGCCCGCGGCCACTGCACTTGCGCGTGGCCGGGCATGCCGGCCGCGTGCATATCGACATGGCAGACAAAGCCGACCGCGTCGTCGTCGTTGGCGACGGCGACTGGCACATCGCGGATATGGCCCCCGTCGTGTTCCGCCGCACGGAGCTCTCAGCTCCGCTGCCGGATCCCGCCCGCGGCGGTGACGTCGAAAAGCTCTGGCAACACGTCAATGTCGCCGAAGGCGACCAAGCGGTGCTTCTGGCCGTGATGGTTGCGGCCTGGATCCAGCCAGACGTGCCCCATGTCGTTCTGGGGTTGATCGCAGAGCACGGAAGCGCCAAGAGCACCGCGACTCGGCGAATCGTCGCATTAAAGATGTTTCGGTAATTGGGTGAGTCATTTCGCCGGATTCGCCCTGCGGTAGGGGACAATTAGCGTGTGGCAGG
>NZ_VMQU01000148.1 GCF_007714205.1 Mycobacterium helveticum
GCCCCGCCCTCGGCGGCGGCGACGACCCGCATCCCCACGGGCGCCCCGGGCGCCGGTGCGGAGCATCCCACCACCGTGATCCCGCAGGCCGGGCCGCGCCTCTTCCGCGGTGACGACTCGACAACGGGGCAGATTCCCGTGCCGAAGCCCAGGATCTTCCGGGCCCCGCACGACACGAAGTAGTCGGGGGTGGACGGCGCCGTGCGCCCCGATCGGGCAGAACTGACCCGGACTCAGCCGCGCAGGGGCGCGAAAGCGAAGTCGCGCAGCCCGTTTCGCGGCTCGATGGCCGCCCGGAAGCCCAGCGCCTCGGCGGCCCGGGCCGGATCGGCGACGATATGGCGCACGTCGCCGCTGCGGTACTGGCCGGTCACCACCGGCGCCAGCGAACCGTCGCGCGCATCGCAGAGCGCCGCCGCCACCTCCATGATGGAGATCGGCCGGCCCGAGCACACGTTGGCCGCGAGGAACCCGCCGCGGTCGCTTACCGCCGCGGCCACGTTGGCCGCGGCCACGTCGTCGACGTGGACGAAGTCACGCATCTGGCCGCCGTCCTCGAAAACCCTTGGCGGCTCGCCCTTTTCCAGGGAAGACCGGAAAATGGCCGCCACCCCGGAATACGGGGTGTCACGGGGCATCCCGGGGCCGTAGACGTTGTGGTAGCGCAGCGCCACCACCGATCCGCCCGTCGCCTCCGACCAGGCCAGCGCGTAATGCTCCTGCGCGGTCTTGCTGGCGGCATACAGGCTGCGGGGCCGCAGGGCGGCGTCCTCGTCGACGAGGCGCCACCGCAGTTCCTCACCGCCGACGGGGCAGCGATGTTCGAAGACCCCGGCGTCGAGGTCGGCGCGCCGGCGCGGCAGCGGGTCGACGAATCCGTGTTGGTAGCAGTGGTAGCGCCCCTGCCCGTACACCACCATCGACGACGCGAGCACCAGGCGGCGCACCCCGGCCGCGAACATCTGCGCGAGCAGCACCGCGGTCGCCAGGTCGTTGTGGCCGCCGTAGGCGGGCGCGTCCGCGGCGTCCACGCCGGCCCCGACCATCGCGGCGTGATGGCACACCACGTCGGCACCGGCGAGCAGCGGGGCCAGCGCCTCGGCGTCGCGGACGTCGACCCGGTGACACCCGGGCGGCAACACCGCGTCCGGGCCGTGCGCGGCGGGCAGCAACACGTCGACGCCCACCACGTCGTGACCCGCCGCCCGCAGCGCCGCATCCACCCGCGACCCGATGAAACCGGCCGCGCCGGTCAGCAGCACCCTCACGGCAGCTCGACGGGCAGCGTCAGGCCGGTGTGCGGCAGGCAGTGGGTGCAGGTGCGTTCGGGGGCCACCCGGGCGATCGCCTCGCGAATCAGCTGCTTGAACGGCTCGACGTTGCGTTGGAACTGCGCGAACACCTCGGCGGTCTTCACGCCCTCCCCCGCCTCGATGCCCGCATCCAGATCGGTTACCAAAGCTACTGTCGCATAACATATTTCGAGTTCACGCGCGAGCACCGACTCCGGGTAGCCGGTCATGTTGACCAGGCCGAACCCGGCCGAGGCGAACCACCGGCTTTCGGCCCGGGTCGAGAACCGCGGACCCTGGATCACCACCATGGTGCCGCCGTCGACCACGTCGGGCAGGGCGGTGACGGCGGCGCGCAGGGTCGGGCAGTACGGATCGGCGAAGTCGACGTGGATGCCGCCGGAGTCGAAGTAGGTGTCCGCGCGGCCGCTCGTGCGATCGACCAGCTGGTCGGGCACGACGACCGTGCCCGGACCGTGGGCCGGGTCGAGGCTGCCGACCGCGCAGGGGCCGAACACCCGCCGCACCCCGAGCTTGCGCAGCGCCCACAAGTTGGCCCGGTACGGCACGGTGTGCGCCGAGTATTCGTGGGTGGCGCCGTGTCGGGGCAGGAAGGCGACGGCGTGCCCGGCGACGCTGCCGATCGTGACCGGAGCACTGGGCCGGCCGTAGGGAGTGTCCACGGTGACGGTGCGAACCTCGGATTCGAGAAACGTGTAGAAGCCGCTGCCGCCGATGACCCCGAGCATCCGCCCATTCTGGTGCATGGCGATCGACGGGCATGCCCCAGGATGTTGCAGGATATTTTCATGGCCAGCTTCGGGCAGTGGATCTCGGGTGCGCGGCCGCGGACGCTGCCCAACGCGGTGGCGCCCGTCGTCGCCGGCACCGGCGCCGCGGCATGGCTGCACGCCGCCGTGTGGTGGAAGGCGCTGCTGGCGCTGGCCGTCGCGGTCGCGCTGACGGTCGGGGTCAACTACGCCAACGACTACTCCGACGGCGTCCGCGGCACCGACGACGACCGGGCCGGCCCGGTGCGCCTGGTCGGGTCGCGGCTGGCGGCGCCGCGCTCGGTGCTGGCCGCGGCGGTGGCCGGCCTGACGGTGGCCGCGGCGGCGGGCGTCACGCTGGCGCTGCTGTCCGCGCCGTGGCTGATCGCGGTCGGCGCCGCCTGCATCGCGGGGGCCTGGCTCTACACGGGCGGGTCGAAGCCCTACGGGTACGCCGGCTTCGGCGAGGTCGCGGTGTTCGTGTTCTTCGGCCTGGTCGCCGTGCTGGGCACCGAGTACACCCAGGCGCTGCGGGTGGACTGGGTGGGGCTGGTGCTGGCGGTGTCGACGGGGGCGCTGTCGTCGTCGGTGCTGGTGGCCAACAACCTGCGCGACATCCCCACCGACGCGCGGTCGCACAAGATCACCCTGGCGGTGCGCCTCGGGGATGCCCGCACCCGCACGCTGTACCAGGCGCTGCTGGTGACCGCCGGGGCGCTGACCCTGGCGCTGACGGCGGCGACGCCCTGGTGCGCGGCCGGACTGGCGGCCACGCCCCTGGCGCTGCGGGCCGCCGGCCCGGTGCGCTCCGGCCGCGGCGGCCCCGAGCTGATCCCGGTGCTGCGCGACACCGGCCTGGCGATGATGGTCTGGGCGCTCGCGGTGGCGCTGGCTCTGGCGCTGGCGCGCTGATCGGGTGGGAACCCAGGGCGTTGAGTGTGGGCTAGTCGTCGCCCACGTCCTCGCCGCGCAGCCGGGCCTGCAGCTGTTGGCGTTCCCGGCGGCGGCGTTCCCCGGCGGTCGCAAGCGCGACGGTCGCGCGCCGGCGCAGCGGGCTGAACAACCAGATGCCCAGCGGCATCCCGATGATCAACGCGAACAGCGCGGCGACGATGACGGGGAACTGGGCGACCCCCAGCAGCCGCGCGATCCCGTAGATCGCCCCGGTGAGCACGACCACGAGCAGCAACCGCGCTGCCGCGTAAGGCACGACACCGCCGATCACGCCGCCGCTTCGGTGTGCGGTGGCTTCGGTGGCTTCGGTGGCTTCGGTGGCTTCGGTGGCTTCGATGGCTTCGATGGCTTCGTCGCCAGGCTCTTCTCCCACGGGTCGAGCCTACGACGCGGGTATATTCGCTGCAGGAGGTGTTGAGTGCTCTACCTGCTCGTCGTCCTGATCCTGGGGACCCTGATCTACGTTGGCTGGCGCGCGGCGCGGTTGCAGAACAACCGCCCGAAGACTCGCGTCATCGGACCCGACGACGATCCCGACTTCCTCCGCCGGTTGGGCCACGGGGACAACAACCCCCGCTGAACGCTCAGCCCGGACCCGGGTTGCGCCCGTCGCCACCGAATCCGTCGGCGACGACGGCCGCCAGCTCGACGAGCGCCTCGCGCGTCCCCCGCCGCAGCCGGTCCAGGCTGATCTCCGCGCCCTCCTCGAGATGGGGGTCGAACGGCACGATCCGCACGGCCCGGCAGCGCCGCGAGAAGTGGTCGACCACCTTGTTCATGTCGACCTTGCCCGTCCGCGGGCGCACCGCATTGATCACGGCGATCGAGTCGCGGACCAGGTCTTGGTGGCCGTGGGCGTCCAGCCAGTCCAGCGTCGCCGAGGCGCTGCGCGCGCCGTCGATGGATCCCGAGCTGACGACGACCAGGACGTCGGCCTTGTCCAACACCGACGACATCGCCGAGTGCAGCAGCCCGGTGCCGCAGTCGGTGAGCACCAGGCCGTAGAACCGCTCCAGGACGTCCAGGGTGCGTTCGTAGTCGGCGGCGCTGAACGCCTCCGACACGGCGGGGTCGGTCTCCGAGGCCAGCACCTCCAGCCCGCTCGGCCCTTTCGAGGTGTACCGGCGGACGTCGCTGTAGCGCTGGATGCTCCCGGCGTCGTGCAGCAGCTCGCGCACCGTCGCCGCCGTCTCCAGCGGGACCTTCTGACTCAGGGTGCCGCGGTCGGGGTTGGCATCGACGGCCACCACCCGGTCGCCGCGGATCTCGGCCAGGGTCGCCCCCAGCGTCGCGGCGATCGTGGTCTTGCCCACCCCGCCCTTCAGCGACAGCAACGCGATCCGGTAGCAACCCCGCAGCGGCCGGTTGACCTCGGCGACCAGGTTGTTGTAGCGGGCGGCCCGGGCGCTCTCGCCCACGTTGATCAGCCCGTTGGACAGCACGTAGAGCAACCGGCGCCAGCCCTCGGTGGGCGGCGGCTTCACCGGGCGCAACAGCATGCTGGTGGACAGCTCCGGATACGGCGTGTGCGGCAGCGGCTCGGGACGGCGCGGGCCCGACGGGGCCTCCGGCGCCGGGTGAATTTCCGTGGGTACCGCCTCGACCGGTCCGGTGTAGTAGGCGCCGTAGGCCGTCGGGTCGACCCGCGCCATCCCGGTGGCCGGGGTCGGCTCCCACTGAGGCATTCCGGTCGGCGGCATTCCGGTCGGCGGCATTCCGGTCGGCGGCATTCCGGTCGGCGGCATTCCGGTCGGCGGCATTCCGCCCTGCCTGCCGGGGGCCGGGCCCCGCCGCTCGGTGCGGAACCCGGTGAAGGCGCGGGTCGGCGCGTCGCCGCCGGGCTCCGGCGGCGCCCCAGCCTGCTGTTCGGGAGGCCCCTGCGGGGGAAACTGCCCTCTCGGCTGATCGGGCGGTCCCACACCCGTCGTCGGCTCCTCGGACACGTGCACTCCCCCTGGATCGGTTATTCGGGTCGGGCGCCCACTCTCAGCCCGGTTGTCAGACCAATTGTCAGACCAATTGTCAGCCCACTCCCGCATACGAGTGCAGGCCCACGGTCACCAGGTTAACGAAGAACAGGTTGAAGACCATTGCCACGAACCCCACGACGTTGATCCAGGCCGCTTTCCTGTCCCGCCACCCCGCGGTCGACCGGGCGTGCAGGTAGGCCGCGTACACCACCCACGCGACGAACGACACCGTCTCCTTGGGGTCCCATCCCCAATACCTGCCCCAGGCCTCCTCGGCCCAGATGGCGCCGAAGATCACGCCGAAGCCGAACACCGGAAACGCGAAGATCGTGGTGCGGTAGGCGATGCGGTCCAGCGTCTGCGCATCCGGGAACCGCTGCACGAGCCGGGCCAGGGTGCCCTCGGTCTCGGGGTGCCCGAGCCGCGACGTCCGCAACAGGAACAGGACGCTGGCGACGCCGGCGACCATGAACACCCCCGAACCGAGGCTGACCACCGACACGTGGATGGGCAGCCAGTAGGACTGCAGCGCGGGCATCACCGGGGCGGCGTTGGTGTAGAGCCAGCGGCCCGACACCGTCAGCAGGATCAGGATTGGCACCAGCAGGAAGACCCACAGCGGGCGGTACTGCGGGCGGCGCAGCATGACGGCGCCGGCGAGCAGGCCGCACAGGCACGTGAGGTTGATGAACTCGTACATGTTGCCCCACGGCGGGCGCAGGGTCGCCAGACCGCGCAGCACGACGCACGCCAGCAGCAGCCCGATGCCCAGGTACACCACGGCCAGCCCGGCCCGCCCGGTGCGTTCGTCGAACGGCCGCCGGGGGACGTCGTCCACGATGCCGGGAACGGGGCTGTCGGCGCCGACGGAACCCGCCAGCACCCGCTCGCGGCGGTCCACACGCCGCCCGCCGGCGTAGGCCAGCTCGACGGACAGCAACAGCAACGCGACCACCAGGGCCACCACGGCCGAGGTGAACGCCCAGTCCGAGTAGCGCGCCAGGGCGATGTTGACGTGCAGGGTGTTCATGAGACGTCCACCTGAGAACTCCTTACCGACGCGGGGGGCGCCGCGCCGCCGGCGGCCGCGCCGGGGTCGCCCAGGCCGGCCAGCAGTCGCTCGGTCAGCCGCTCGAACTCGTCGCCCCAACCGGAGTTGTCGGTGCGGGCCAGCCCGCCCATTTCGACATTCACCGTACCCGGGGCCGTCTCGCCGGCGGGCGTCAGACGGACCCACACCCGGCGCCGGCGCACCAGCAGCGACACCACCAGTCCGGCCATCATCGTGATCGCGAAAACCAGCACCCAGACCTGACCGGGGTCGTGGGAGACCTGCAGGTTCACGAAGGGGACCGCGCCGTCGAAGCGGACGACGGTGCCCGCGGCGGGGCCCTGCTCGATCCGGACCTCCTGGCCGGGGCGCAGGTTGACGCGCTTCTCCCGGGTCAGCCGGCCCTGCTGGAGCAGCCGCGGGTCCAGGGTGAACAACGACTGGGGCCGGCCGCTGTCCAGCCCGGTGTCGCCGCGGTAGACGTCGATGGCCACCGCGGGGGCGTTCAGGGCCGGGAACCGCGAGGACAGCAGGGTGCCGTCGAGCTGCTCGGTCGGCGCGAGCAGGCCCTGGATCGCGATCTCGTGCTTGCGGCGCTCACTCGCGTCGGGGTAGCTGCCCGCCGGCGGGTCGACGCGCACCACGCCCGACGACAGCAGGGTGCGCGGGTTGTCGGGCCGCCACTGCACGGTCGACGTGCGGGTCTGACCGTCCGGGAACGTCACGGTGAAGGTGGGTGCGTATCCGTGGCCCTGCAGGTAGACCCGGTCGCCGCCGACCCGCAGCGGGTGGTTGACCTCCAGCCGGTAGGGGTGCCAGCTGTCGGCGGCGAGGTCCCGGCCCGCCTGGTAATCGATGTCCGCGGCGTAGGACGTGGCCTGTCCCGACGGCAGGTAGTGCGCAGCGAAGTTGTCGACCCGGACGCAGATCGGGTGCAGCGAGGTCCCGTCGACGGTGTTGCCGGCGCGGAACGAGTCGAACGCCGCCGGGGAGGCCGAGCAGAACCCGGGCCCGCCGTCGGCGATGACGATCACGTTGCCCTCGTAGCCGAACAGTTTGCCGACGGCCACCGCGACCAGCAGGCCCAGCAGCGAGAAGTGGAAGACCAGGTTGCCGAACTCGCGCAGGTAGCCCTTCTCGGCGGAGACTTCGACGACGGTGTCGTCGTGACGGATCGTGGTGCGCCAGCCCCGCAGCCGTCCGGTGATCTCGTTCGCCAGGGCGTTCGGTTGCCCGGGCCCGGCGGTGATCTGGGCGTCGGCGTGCTTGGGCAGGCGGGCCAGATTGCGCGGCGCCGCCACCGGTGTGGCGCGCAGGCTGCGGGCGTGCTCGATCATCCGCGGGGTGAGGCACCCCACCAGGGAGACGAACAGCAGCACGTACACGGCGGTGAACCAGAAGCTGGAGAACACGTCGAAGGCCTGCAGGCGGTCCAGCCACGGGCCGATCAGCGGGTGCGACTTGACGTAGTCGTCGACCTTGCCGGCGTTGAGGCTGCGCTGCGGCAGCAGGGCGCCGGGGATCGCGCCGAGCGCGAGCAGGAACAGCAGCACCAGCGCGGTGCCCATGGAGGTCAACGCGCGCCAGGTGTTGCGCCACTTCTGCGCGAGCAGAAGCAGAATCGCCCCCAAACGTGCCGTTTTGAGCGATTTTGCCGGGGGTACCTCCCGCTTGCGGGGGACTGCTCGCGCCGTCAAATCGGCAGCCTCACGTCGGAGACGAACGCGTCGCGCAGCCACGACACGAGGTCGTTCCAGGCGCCGGTGACCAGCAGGGCGCCGACCGCGATCAGCAGCGCGCCGCCGAAGATCTGGATGCCCCTGGTGTGCCGACGCAGCCAGCCCAGGCCGGCCACGGCACCCGCCGACCCGAACGCCAGCGCCACGAACGGGATCCCCAGGCCCAGGCAGTAGGCGATGACCAGCACGATCCCGCGTGCGACGTCGGCGCCCTGGGTGGCCGAGGCCACCGTGATCACCCCGGTCAGCGTCGGGCCCAGGCACGGGGTCCAGCCCAGGGCGAACACCGCGCCCAGCAGCGGCGCGCCGGCGACCGTTGTGAACTGCCGCGGGCTGAACCGCGCCTGCCGCTGCAGCGCCGGGATCAGGCCCACGAACACCAGCCCCATCACGATGGTCAGCACGCCGCCCACCCGCTGCAGCAGCAGCTGGTTGGCGATCAGTGTGGTCGTCATGCCGAGCACCGCCACGCTGCCCAGTACGAACACCGTGGTGAACCCGGCGACGAACAACGCCGCCGACCCCGCGACGCGCCACCGGGCACCCGGCGGGGCTTTGACCGCGCCCGGCGGCGGCTGCTCGTCCACCCCGACCACGGCCGCCAGATACGACAGATAGCCCGGCACCAGCGGCACCACGCACGGCGACGCGAACGACACCAGCCCGGCGAGCAGGCACACGCCCAGCGCCACCACCAGCGGCCCGGCGGCGGCGAGGTGGGCGAAGCCGCTCATCGCGGCGCGGCCTGGCCGGCCGGGGACTCGTGGGCCACCCGCTCCACCACCGGCTGCAGGTCCTGGGCCAGCAGCTCCCGCAGGAACACCGCGGCGACCCGGTGCCGACGGTCCAGCACCAGCGTGGACGGGATGACGGTGGTGGGGTACTTGCCGCCGAACGCGATCAGCGTGCGCATCGCCGGGTCGTAGATGGACGGGTAGGTCACGTGCCGGTCGTCGACGAAATCCAGGGCGGCCCGGCGGCTGGTGTCGCGGACGTCGATGCCCAGGAAGGCCACCCCGGCATCGCGGGTGTCGTCGTAGACCCGCTGCAGCTGGCCGATCTCGGCCCGGCACGGACCGCACCACTGCCCCCACACGTTGACGACGACGACACGGCCGGCGAAGTCGTCCAGCGACAGCATGCGCGCCGGGTCGGCCAGGTCCGGCCCCGACAGCGGGCCCGGACGGCCACGGCTGGACGGCGGGTCGTAGTAGATGTCGGTCTTGCCGCCGGGCGAGACGAACTCGAAGGTGCCGCCCTGGGCCACCGCGTCGCGACCGGTACAGCCGGCCAGCAGGCCCGCCAGCATCATCGCGGCCATTGCCAGCCCTCGCACGGTCACACGCCCGCCGGCTCGGAGTACTCGACGCCGACCAGGCGGTCGCCGTCGTAGACCAGGGTGGTGACCGAGGCGAGCCCGCATTCGCGCCGCCGCGGATCGTGCCAGAGCCGCCTGCCGGTCAGGTGCAGCCGCAGCGTCCACACCGGCAGTTGATGGCTCACGCACACCACCTCCTGGCCGGCGCCGCGGACGCGCGCCTTGTCCACCGCGCTGCTCATCCGGGCCGCGATCTCGGCGTAGGGCTCGCCCCAGGACGGGGTGAACGGGTCGCGCAGCCGCCACCAGAACCGCGGGTCCCGCCACGCGCCGTCGCCCGGGCCGACGCGGCGGCCCTCGAAGAAGTTGGCCGACTCGATCAGGTCGGGGTCGGTGTCGACGGACAGGTCATGCGCGGCGGCGATGGGCGCGGCGGTCTCCTGCGCCCGCTGCAGCGGGGACGCGATGACCGCGGCGACGTCGCGGCCGGCCAGCGCGCCGGCGACGGCGGCCGCCTGCGCCCGGCCCTTGTCGGACAGGTGGAATCCGGGCAGCCGGCCGTAGAGGATCCCATTCGGGTTGTGCACCTCGCCGTGGCGCACCACGTGCACCCGGGTGTGTTCGGCCATCAGGGTCGGTCCTCTCGGGTGGCCGCCGCGGCCGCGCGGGCGGCGTGGGGCAGCGCCGCGGCGATGCGGTCGAAGGCGTCCTCGTCCAGGGCGGCCGAGACGAACCACGCCTCGAAGGCGCTGCACGGCGGGTAGACGCCGGCGTCCAGCAGGGCGTGGAAGAAGGCGGGAAAGCGCCACGTCTCGCTGGCGCGGGCGGCGGCGAAGTCGGCCACCGGCGCGTCGCAGAAGAACACGCTGAACATGTTGCCGGCCCGCGGAATCTGATGCGGCACACCGGCGTCCGTGAGCGCTTCGGAGAGCAGCGCGGTCAGGCGGTCGGCGTTGGCGTCCAGCGCGGCGTAGACGGTGTCGTCGGCGGCCCGCAGCGTCGCCAGGCCGGCGGCCACCGCGACCGGGTTCCCCGACAACGTCCCGGCCTGGTACACCGGACCCAGCGGCGCCAGCCGTTCCATCACCTCGGCCCGCCCGCCGAACGCCGCGGCCGGCAGTCCGCCGCTCATCACCTTGCCGAACGTGAACAGGTCGGCGGCCACGGGATCGATTCCGTACCAACCGCTTCGGCTGACCCGGAAACCCGTCATCACCTCGTCGACGATCAGCAGCGCCCCGTACTCGGCGGTGAGGGCGCGCAGCGCCGCGTTGTAGCCGGGCGCCGGTGGCACGACGCCCATGTTGCCGGGGCTGGCCTCGGTGATCACCGCCGCGATCTCGTCGCCGAACCGGGCGAAGGTCCCCCGGACGGCCTCGATGTCGTTGTAGGGCAGCACGATGGTGTCGGCCGCGGCCGCCCCGGTGACACCGGGCGACGACGGCAGGCCCAGCGTCGCCACCCCGGACCCGGCGTCGGCGAGCAGCGCGTCCGCGTGGCCGTGGTAGCAGCCGGCGAACTTGACGATCTTGGCCCGGCCGGTGAACCCGCGCGCCAGCCGCACCGCGCTCATGGTGGCCTCGGTTCCGGAGTTCACCAGGCGTATCCGCTCGACGGCCGGCACCCGCCGGATGATCTCGCCGGCCAGCTCGCTCTCGGCCGGCGTGGGTGCCCCGAACGACAGGCCGGACGCGGCCGCGGTGGCGACGGCGTCGACGACCGCGGGGTGGGCGTGGCCGAGGATCATCGGTCCCCACGAGCAGACCAGGTCGACGTAGCGGTTGCCGTCGGCGTCGGTGAGCCGGCAGCCCCGCGCCTGCGTGATGAACCGCGGGGTGCCCCCGACCGCGGCAAAGGCGCGGACCGGGGAGTTCACCCCGCCGGGGATGACCGCGCAGGCATCCGCGAACAGACGCGCAGAAACCGCGGTTGACATCGTGGTCTGCTCCGAACTACCCATGGCAACCAGTGTCCCAGTCGCTACGATCCGGCTCAACTACAGGGTGTAGGAGTCGGGCTCGGCGCGACCGCCACCCGCCGGGCAGCGATTACGCCACCGCCACCGCGGTCGGGTCCTGGCCGACCGGGATGGTGGCGATCACCTTGTCGGTGACCGGGTTGATCGCCGAGACATTGTTGCTTCCGGAGTTGGCGACGTAAACGGCGCTGCCGAGGTGGTTGACCGCCACACCCGCAGGCAGGCTGCCGACCGGGATGGTGGCGGTGACGGTGTTGGTGGCGGGGTCGATCATCCACAGGCTGCCGCTGTTGAGGCTGTGGTCGGTGACGTAGATGCTGCTCCCGATGGGGTTGACCGCCACCCCGAACGGCTCGCCGGTCACCGGGACGGTGCCGGTGACGGTGTTGCTGACCGGGTCGATCACCGAGACGGTGCCGCCGGCCTCGTTGGCGACGTAGACCGCGCTGCCGGTGGGGCTGGCCGCCACGCCGTTCGGGGCGGCGCCCACCGGGATGGCGTGCGGGGCGCCGGCGGTGGGCAGGGCGGCGATCGCCGACACGTCGTTGGTCAGGGGCATCGTGACGTAGACACTGCCGTTGACGGGGTTGACCGCCACCTGGCCGGCGGAGGTGCCAACGTACTCGACTCCGACCACCTTGTCGAGGCTGGGGCTGATCATTGCGAGGTTGCCGCCGGTGTCGCCGCTGGTCCCTTCGGTGACGTAGACGGCGGTGTCGGTGGGGTTGACCGCGATCCCACTCGGACTGTCGGCGACCGGGATGGTGGCCGTGACGGTGTTGGTGGCGGTGTCGATCACCGACACGGTGTTGCTGCCGCTGTTGGCGACGTAGACGGTGCTGCCGACCGGGTTGGCCGCGACTGCGCTCGGGCCGGTGCCGACCGTGATGGTGCTGACGATCGCGTCGGTGCGGGGGTTGATCACCGACACGGTGCCCGAGAAGTCGTTGGCGACGTAGACGTCTCCGGTCCCGCGGATCCCGGCGGCGCCCCCCGCCCCCCCGGCCCCCCC
>NZ_VMQU01000149.1 GCF_007714205.1 Mycobacterium helveticum
GCCCCCGAGATCGACCCCACCGCCCAGGACTACTGCGCCGAGCGCACCGCGATGATGCCGCGCCGCACCCGCACCCGCGCCCAACACCGCGCCGCCCGCATCGCCACCGAACGCATCCACAACCGCGACGCGCGCACGGCACGCCGAAAAGACCGGCAGAGCGCCTACTTCGGACCCCACGAACCCACCGGCGACGACGAACCCCCACTCTTCTAGATGCGCTGGTCCGGTCAGGCCGTCGCGGTCAACGGGACGCCCGTCGAGGACGGGGCGCTGCCCGGGCTGCAGCGGATCGGATTGCTGCGCAGCGTGCGGCACCCGCAGTTCGAGGGCCTGTGTTCTATGGCCTGTCGGCGCGGGGCTTGTCGGCGCGCGGCTTGGTGAGCGTGAACTCGTCCACGACGGTCACCGCGCCGAACGGCCCGGTCAGCGCGTAGTGCGTCGCCTTGATCGAGGTGTTGCCGCCGGGGGAGCCCGGGTCCACCTCGAAGGCCGCGAACCCGTGCGCATACTCGCGGTCGCGAAACGCCGACCACGGCGCCTCCTCGGTCACATAGATCGGCGCCTTGCGCCCGATCGCGGGGTCGAACGGGCCGACACCCATCACCACCCGGCAGCGCCGGTCGGGGAAGAACATTCCGTTGGACGGCAGCGAGGTGCCGCCCCCGCCGATGACGACGTGCACCGTTCCCCGGGTCGCGTCGATCACCCCGTTGCCGGTTTCCACGGGCTCGGGCGTGCGGGTGTCGGTACCGAGCGTGCCGCGCACCGGATGCGACCGCTCGTAGTGGTGCTCGTGGCCGCACACCACCAGGTCGACCCCGTACTGGTCGAACAGCGGCAGCCACTGCTCGCGGATGCCCAGGTCGGCGCCGTTGGTCTGGTCGGCGGTCGAGATCGCCGTCTGATGCATGCACACCACCACCCAGTCGACGTCCGGGTCGCGTCGCGCGTTGGCCAATTCGCTTGCCAGCCAGCGCTTCTGCTCGCCACCCGAGTAGCCGTGCACGTAGGAGTTGCCGCCGTCCTGGAAGCACACGTCGTCGTTGCTGAGGCTGATCACCCGCACCGAGCCCGCGGTGAACGAGTACCACAGGCCGCGCAGTTCCCCGGTGGCGCCCGACTCGGGCACCGCGAAGTACGTCTGGTAGGCGGCGTAGCCGATCGGCCCGTTGCCCAACTCGTTCTCGTGGTTGCCCGGCGCGGGCATCCAGGGCCGGTAGCGCGCCGAGCGCGTGTTGTTCTCGAACCAGTTCGACCAGGTGCGGATCCGGTCGTGGGCGAGGTTGGCGTAGCACAGGTCGCCGTTGACCAGGTTGAACAACGGCCCGACCCGTTCGATCGCCAGCGTGGTGTCGGCGGCCGCCGGCGACCCGATGTTGTCCGTCCCGTAGCCGCCGTCGGCCAACTTGTCCAGCGCGGGCGTCGACTGGTCACCGAAGCTGGTGAAACACAATGGCTTTCGCCCCCTGGGCGCGGTCCGCACCGCTGCGGTCACGGGATCGGCGCCGTCGTGCACCGCGGCGTAGACGTAGTCGGAATCCGGGGTCAGGTCCGTCAGGCGGGCGTGGTTGACCCGAACTTCGTTGTGGGACTTTGCGTCCCGGTACGTGCGGGTTTCGGCCGCGACGGTGCGCCCGAAGCCCGACGCCGGCGTGCCCAGCATGACGCGCGGATTGCGGACGGCCTCGGTGGTGTGCCAGGACACCACCACCTCGGTGCCGGCGTTCCTGCCGAACTGCAGGTGCAGCCCGGACACCGGCGGCGCACCGGTGCGGTCCGGTTGATACCAGACGCCCGGCCCGTGCGGGTGTGACCACAGCAGCGCGCCGGCGCCCAGTCCGACGCCCGCGCCGACCGCCGCGGCGGCGCTCGTCGTCAACAACCTGCGGCGGCTGACGGTGCGGGGTGGCTCGGATTCGTCGGTCATGCATGCTTCATACCCGACGCGGGCGACCGTCGGCATATCCACCGGTGAACGCCGGTTTCGGCGCAGCCATCCGTAACGCATTCGGTACCGTCTCCGACATGATCAACGTGCGGAAAGCGATCAGGGTATCCGGGGCGGCAGTGGCGGCGGTGGCCGTCGCCGCTGCCTTCACGCCCGCGACCTCCCTGGCCGACCCGGCCGGCCATCAGGTGACCTACACGGTCAGCGCCACCGGCAACCTGACCGGTCAGGTCCGGTACATGAACACCGACCCGCCCAGCCGGTCCGCCTTCGACGACAACTCGTCGCGGTACATGAACACCGTGCCGGCGACATTCAGCGCGGACCAGCCGCTGGTGTACACGACCACGTTGGCGGACCCGAACCAGTGGGCGTTCGTCAACGCCAGCGGCGGGTGCCACTGGCCGGACTGCGGCTCCGGGTCCACCCCGCAACTGCACTGCGAGATCGCCGTGGACGGCAAGGTCGTGGTGACGCAGAACGCCACCACCGGGGTCACCTGCTCGACGCGTCCCTGGTAGCAACCACGACGACCTCGGCCGGTCGGCCGCCCACCGCCCGGATCCGGTGGCCGACCGCCGCGTCGAAGTAGGCGCTGTCGCCGGCGCCGAGCGCGACGGTCGAGTCGCCGTATTCGAGTTCGACGTCCCCGGCGTGCACGAACACGAACTCCTGACCCGCGTGCTCGGGATGGGGATCGTCGGCGCCGTGCTCGCTCGGACGAACGATGAAGGGCGACATGGACTTTCCGAGCAGGGCGGACCCCAGCGCCTGGTAGCGCTCGCCGCGCGGGTGCCCGGCCCGGTCGACGGCGATCTTCTCGGAGGCCGCCTCGTCAGAGAACAGCCGCCCGACGTCGGCGTCGAGCGCCCGCGCGACCTTGAGGGCGACCGCGATCGACGGCGTGCTGAGGCCGCGCTCGATCTTGGACAGGTAGCTCTTGGTCAGGCCGGTGGCGGCGGCGAGCCCCTCCAGCGTCAGGCCGCGTTCCCGGCGGACCGCGCGCAGTAGTGCCGTCACCGGAGTCCCTTCCATGACACGAAGTTTCCTTGAGTGCTATATTGTGTCATATGGCCGCCACGTTCTCGGATGCCAAGTCCGACCTGATGCGCCGCGCCGCCGAGCAGCTCAGCGCCCACGTCGACGATCCGCGGTTGAGCATCCGCCAGAAGCTGGCGCTGACCTGCCGCGCCCTGTTCGACGCCGGGCACGACTCGGGTCTGACCGGTCAGATCACCGCACGGGCCGAAGCGGCGGGAACCTACTACACCCAGCGGCTGGGGCTCGGGTTTGACGAGATCACCGCCGGTAACCTGCTGCTGGTCGACGAGGACCTCAACGTCCTCGACGGGGACGGAACGCCTAACCCCGCCAACCGCTTTCACAGCTGGATCTATCGCGCGCGGCCCGACGTCCACTGCATCGTGCACACCCACGCCTTCCATGTCGCGGCGCTGTCGATGCTGCAGGTGCCGCTGGTGGTCTCCCACATGGACACCACGCCCCTCTACGACGACTGCGCGTTCCTGGCCGAGTGGCCCGGCGTTCCGGTGGGCAACGAGGAGGGCCAGATCATCACCGCCGCGCTCGGCGACAAGAAGGCAATCCTGCTGGCGCACCACGGCCAGGTGGTGGCCGGGGCCAGCGTCGAGGAGGCGTGCTCGTTGGGCATCCTGATCGAGCGCGCCGCCAGGCTGCAGCTGGCCGCCATGGCCGCCGGCACCGTCCGGCAACTGCCCGAGCAACTCGCCCGCGAGGCCCACGACTGGACACTGACCCCGCAGCGCAGCCGCGCCAACTTCGCCTACTACGCCCGTCGCGCGCTGGCCCGGCATCCCGACGCGCTGACCACCGAGGGGGGTCGCCGGTGATCCACGGCATCATCGCCTACCCGGTGACCCCGTTCGCCGACACCGGTATCGACACGGCGCGGCTGGCCGCGCTGGTCGACAAGCTGGTCGCCGACGGCGTGCATGCGATCGCCCCGCTGGGCAGCACCGGCGAGCTGGCCTACCTCGAGGAACCCGAGTTCGACAGCGTGGTCGACACCACCCTCGCCACCGTCGCCGGCCGGGTGCCCGTGGTCGTGGGGGTGTCGGATGTGACGACCGCCAAGACCGTCCGGCGCGCCGCATACGCCCAACGTGCCGGCGCCGCCGCGGTGATGGTCCTGCCGGTCTCCTACTGGAAGCTCACCGAACGCGAGATCCTCGAGCACTACCGCCGCATCGGCGACGCCGTCGAGATCCCGATCATGGCCTACAACAACCCGGCCACCAGCGGCGTGGACATGCGCCCCGAGTTGCTCGTCACCATGTTCGAGGCCATCGAGAACCTCACGATGGTCAAGGAATCCACCGGCGATCTGTCCCGGATGCGGCGCATCGCCGAACTGTCCGGCGGCCGGCTGCCCTTCTACAACGGCAGCAACCCGCTGGTGCTCGACGCGTTGTTGGCCGGCGCCTCCGGATGGTGCACGGCCGCAACGAATCTGCGGCCGCAGCCGTGCCTCGACCTGTACGACGCGGTGCGCGCGGGTGACCTCGACACGGCGCGCGCCCGCTACGACGACCTGAAAGGCTTGCTGGAGTTCATCGTCGCCGGGGGACTGGCCACCACCGTCAAGGCGGGACTGGAACTGCTCGGCTTCCCGGTCGGTGATCCGCGCCCGCCGTTGCTGCCGCTCGACGAGCGGGGCCGTGCGGCGCTGCGGGAGTTGCTGCCGGGCACCTGAACGACCCGGGTACGGTGGATTCGTGAGCGGCGGTACGCAGAAACTCTACGTGTTCCCGCACGCCGGCGGATCGGCGCAGTATTACGTCCCGTTCGCCAAGACGTTCTCGAACGTCAAATGCGTTGCGGTGCAATATCCCGGACGGCGCGGCACGCAGGACCTCGCGTCCTTCACCGGCATCGATGACCTGGCCGACCAGGTCTGCCGGATGCTGCCCCCGAACGACCGTTCCGGGGACAAGGTCGCGTTCTTCGGCCACAGCATGGGGGCGCTGGTCGCGTTCGAGGTCGCGTGCCGGTTCGAGGCGGCGGGTAATCCGATCGCCGCCCTGTTCGTGTCCGCGTGTGCGGCGCCCGGCCGGATCGGCTACGACGACATTCCCGACTCCGATCGCGGGCTGCTCGACGCGGTGAGCGAAATGACCGGCGTCAACCCGGAGTTTCTGGCCGACGAGCGGTTCGCCGCGCAAATCCTGCCGACCTTGCGGGGCTTCAAGGCGATCACGAACTACGAATGCGGCCCCGACGCCAGGGTTTCCTGTCCCATTTTCGCGTTTATGGGGGACACGGATGAAGTCGCCACCGCCGAGAAAGTCGCCCCGTGGTCGGAACGCACCTCCTCGGAGTTCGCCGCGCGGGTGTTTCCCGGCCACCACTTCTATCTCGACGACCACCTGCCGGAGCTGGTGGGCGACATCGAGGACAAGATGTCCTCCTGGTGCCGGGGCTGACGGGCGACACGCCGAGCTGACCGGCGAATCAACCTCCGTCGCAAGGGGTTAGCAGTCCGCTGTGGCTTGACTGAGGGTTCGCGGTGTGTGGAACTCCACATTCGGTGGCGGGCCGGCCGGGGCGTGCCCGTGGGCCGCCGGCGGCCGGCACGGCGCGGAACCGGCCGCGCGGCCACCGGGCAAAGCCGACAACAAACCGACCCGGGGTCTGCTCCGCGCGGTCCGCGCTGTTATGCGCGCGGCCGGGCCTATCCCGGTCGCCGCATCGGCAAACACACAAGAAGATCTGTGGACGTTCGCATTTTGACCGTCACGGTCATTGGACGCGGCGCGTTTAGATACCTGTCGAATGGGTACAAGTCGAAAACCGACGGACCCTCCCGACTGGGGCACGTTATGCTGACGTCGGGGTCGGGAAAGAAATGAATCAACTGTCCAGCTCGCTACTGGGCGAACGTATTACTGGAACGTACTACTGGGGGTTGTTAAGTGGCGAATTGGTCAATACCAGCCATGCTGCGCGAGAACGCCGCGCGTGAGCCCGACGCGGCCGCGTTCACGTTTATCGACTACGAGCTCGACCCACGGGGTTACCCGGAGAGCCTGACGAGGTCCGAGGTACAGCGGCGCGTCCAGGCGCTGGCCGGCGAGTTGGCCTCTTGCGGATCGCCGGGTGACCGCATCGCGATATGCGCTCCCCAGGGTCTCGACTACATCATCGGATTCCTCGGCGCCATGGCCGCCGGCTACATCGCGGTGCCGCTGCCGGTCCCCCAGCTCGGCGTGCACGACGAGCGGGTTTACGCGGCCGTCAAAGACTCCGCCCCCGCGGCGATCCTGACGACGTCGGACTCCGTCGACGCCGTCGTTCCCTGCAGGGGCGGTGTTCCCGGCCGCGCCCCGGCCGTGATCGAGCTGGACGCGCTGGGCCTCGACGAGGTGACCGGCTCGGGCTCCGGCGCCACCGTCTCGGAGCCGACGATGCCGCAAACGGAAACAGCACTGCTGCAATACACGTCGGGCTCGACGCGGGCGCCGGCCGCGGTCATGGTGACACACCGCAACGTCATCGCCAACCTCGACCAGGTGATCGAGGACTACTTCGAGGACAACGGGAAGGTGCCACCGCCCGGCATCACGATGGTGTCGTGGCTGCCCTTCTACCACGACATGGGTCTGCTGCTGGGCGTGGTGGCTCCCGTCCTGCGGGGCTTCCCCGCGGTGCTCACCACCCCGACGGCGTTCCTGCAGAAGCCGTCCCGGTGGATGCGGATGCTGGCCGACCACCACTCCTTCTCCGCCGCACCGAACTTCGCCTTCGAGCTGGCCGCGCGGCGGACCAAGGACGACGACATGGCCGGCCTCGACCTGGGCAACGTGCACACGATCCTGAGCGGTGCCGAGCGGATTCACGCCGCGACCATCCGGCGCTTCACCGAGCGTTTCTCGTCCGCCAACCTTCCCGACACCGCGCTGAAACCGTCCTACGGGCTGGCCGAGGCGATGGTGTACGTAGCGTCGTCGACACCGGGGCGGTCGCCCGTCACGGCCCGTTTCGACTACGAGAAGCTGTCCAGCGGTTACGCCCAGCGTCTCGGAAACGGCGGGGGCTCCGAGCTCGTCGGCCACGGCCGCGCGCGTGCCTGCACCGCGCGGATCGTCGATCCCGAGACGTGCGCCGAGAACCCGGCCGGCAAGGTGGGCGAGATCTGGGTGCACGGCCGCAACGTCACCGGCGGTTACTGGCGCAACCCGCAACTGACGGAGAAGACGTTTGGGGGACGGATCGCCGACCCGTCACCGGGCACGCCGGAAGGCCCCTGGCTGCGCACCGGCGACCTCGGGGTCATCTCCGACGACGAGTTGTTCATCGTGGGCCGCATCAAGGACCTGCTGATCGTGGATGGCCGCAACCACTATCCCGACGACATCGAGGCGACGATCCAGGAGATCACCGCGGGGCGCGCCGCGGCGATCTCGGTGCCCGACGGCCAGCGCGAGCAGTTGGTCACGATCATCGAGTTCAAGCCGAGACGCGCCGCGGCCCCCGGGTCGGTCGACATCCGCAGCGTCAAACAGCTTGTGAGGATGGCGGTTTCGGAGTCGCACAGCCTGCGGGTCGCCGACGTGGTGGTGGTGCCGCCGGGCTCCATCCCGATCACCACGAGTGGCAAGATCCGCCGCTCGGCCTGCGCGCAGCAGTACCTGCAGGACAAGTTCGCCGGGATGGAAATCCCGGGATAGAAATCCGTGCGTGACATCGTCGCTCGGGTCGACATCCTTGACGACTTCATCGCCGCAACAGGGTGGGATGTCGATTTGCCGAATCGAAAAACCTACCGAGGACGAGGGGAGGCCATCCCCAAAGCATGACAAGCCGGACTCGAACAAGCCCGCAAACGCCGACTTGCCTGGAACCGCCAGCAAAGGCGCACCGAACCCATCCAGGAACCCGACAATGTTGGTTATCAAACGCGAATCTCTGTCGCAACGTCAGAAACACCTCACCTACGCGCTCAAAGTAAGTGAGGCACACCGGCGGCTTGACAATTACTCCTGCGGGGTGAAACGTCGTGCACGTTGAGACTCTCAACCAGTTCGGAATGAGGCCAGCTGTCCGCCGCTGTTCTCGCAGAGCACTAGCTCGCGCCGAACACACCCGGATAACTGCATGCCGGAGATCACCATGAAAACCTTGCCTTCCCCCTTGACGCGTCCAGACGGCGGCTTTCGGCGCGGGTGCACCGTACGCATCGTCGATCCCGAGACGTGCGCCGAGAACCCGGCCGGCAAGGTGGGCGAGATCTGGGTGCACGGCCGCAACGTCGCCGGCGGTTACTGGCGCAACCCGCAACTGACGGACAAGACGTTCGGGGGACGGATCGCCGACCCGTCACCGGGCACGCCGGAAGGCCCCTGGCTGCGCACCGGCGACCTCGGGGTCATCTCCGACGACGAGTTGTTCATCGTGGGCCGCATCAACGACCTGCTGATCGTGGATGGCCGCAACCACTATCCCGACGACATCGAGGCGACGATCCAGGAGATCACCGCGGGGCGCGCCGCGGCCCCCGGGTCGGTCGACATCCGCAGCGTCAAACAGCTTGTGAGGATGGCGGTTTTGGAGTCGCACAGCCTGCGGGTCGCCGACGTGGTCGTGGTGCCGCCGGGCTCCATCCCGATCACCACGAGCGGCAAGATCCGCCGCTCGGCCTGCGCGCAGCAGTACCTGCAGGACAAGTTCGCCGGGATGGAAATCCCTGCGTGACGCCGTCGCTGGACGGCACCGAATCCTAACCAAGACCAACTCAGTTTGCAGTGAAAGTGAAGGGGTGTGGGGCATGACGACGACAACCGACCGGGGGGCATCGGCCGAATCCATTCGGCACCACTATGACGTCAGCGACGCGTTCTACTCGCTGTGGCTGGACGAGTCCATGACGTATTCGTGCGGCCTGTGGCAGGCCGAGGAGGACTCCTTGTCGGCGGCGCAGACGCGGAAGATCGACTACCTGGCGTCGTTGGCCGGAGCGGGTGCGCAAAAACGTGTGCTGGACATCGGCTGTGGCTGGGGATCGGCGATGCAGCGGCTGGTCACCGCGCACGACGTGGAACACGTCACGGGCCTGACCCTCAGCGCGGCGCAGGCCCACCACATCGAGCAACTCGACGACTCCCGCCTGGACGTGCGGGTGCAGGACTGGGCGGACTTCGTCCCCGACGAACCCTACGACGCGCTGATCAGCGTCGGGGCGATGGAGCATTTCGTGAAGTTCGGGTGGGAACGGTCGCGTAAGGTCGCGGCGTACCGGGCGTTTTTCCACAAGTGCCACGAATCGCTCAAGCCCGGGGCGGGCATGGCGCTGCAGACCATCGGCAAGGGCAGCGTCGCGCTCGACGAGCAGGGGCTGAAAGACACCCTGTTCATCACGCAGCACATATTTCCTGAATCGGACCTGCCCAGGCTCGCCGAAATCGTGCACGCCGCCGAGAAGCTCTTCGAGGTCAGGTCGGTGGCCAACCATCGCGAGCACTACGCGCGCACGTGCGCGGCCTGGCTCGACAGACTGCAGGCGAACATGGCCGCGGCGGTCGAGATCACCGGCCGCGAAAAAGCGGAAGCCTACGAGACCTACCTCAAGGCATGTATCCGGCAATTCCAGCTCGGCCACGCGAACCTTTACCGGCTCTCTCTTCGAAGGGTGTGAAGCATTGGGCTACACATGCATTCCCGACGCGCTCGCTGACCAGGCCCGGCAGCAGCCGGATGCGCCGGCCTACACGTTCGTCGACTACGACATCGACCCCGCCGGGCAGGCGCAGACACTGACGTGGCGTCAGGTCCACGAGCGCGCGCGGATCGTCGCCGCGGAGCTGGCGTCCTGCGGATCGCCGGGCGACCGCGCCGCGATCCTCGCCCCGCAGGGCCTGGAGTACGTGATCGCGCTCCTCGGCGCGATGGAGGCCGGGTTCATCGCGGTCCCGCTATCGGTGCCGATGCTGGGCGCGCACGACGAGCGGGTGTCCAGCGCGCTGAAAGACAGTGCACCCACGGCGATCCTGACGACATCGGCGGCCGCCGGCGACGTCGACGCGTGTGTCCGGTCGCTGCCCGGCCCGCCGCCGGCGGTGATCGAGATCGACGCACTCGACCTCTACGGGGCGCCGGCCGGCCGGTCCGGTAGCACGCCGCAGACCAAATCGGCCCTGCTGCAATACACGTCGGGCTCGACCCGGGCTCCGGCCGGTGTCGAGGTGACGCACCGCAACGTCATGACGAACCTCGAGCAGATCATGTCCGACTACTTCGAGGACCGCGGCGGCATCCCACCGCGCGATGCCACGCTCGTGTCGTGGCTGCCGTTCTACCACGATATGGGCCTGATGTTCGGCATCTTCATCCCGGTCCGGTTCGGGCTGCATGCGGTGTTGACGAGCCCGATTGCCTTCCTGCAGAAGCCCGCCCGGTGGATCAGACTGGTGGCCGGCGCCAGCAAGGCCGTCACGCCCGCCCCCAACTTCGCCTACGAACTGGCGGCGCGGCGCACCTCCGACGAGGACATGGCGGGCCTGGACCTGGGCGACGTGCACACCTTCATCAGCGGCGCCGAACGGGTGAACCCCGCGACGTTCACCCGCTTCCTCGAGCGCTTCTCCCGCTTCAACCTGCCTGCCACCGGTTTGCGGGCGGCGTACGGGCTGGCCGAGGCGACGGTGTACGTGACGACGTCGAACCCGGGCCGGCCCGCGCCGATCATCCGGCTGGACTACGAGAAGCTGTCGGCCGGCTACGCGCAGCGCTGCGGGGACGAGGAAGTCGGTTCCGAGCTGGTCGGCCACGGCACCCCGCGCGCGTGCACCGTACGCATCGTCGATCCCGAGACGTGCGCCGAGAATCCGGCCGGCAAGGTGGGCGAGATCTGGGTGCACGGCGACAACGTAGCCAGCGGCTACTGGCGCAACCCGCACCTGTCGGAACCCACCTTCGGCGCGCGGCTCGCCAACCCCTCGCCCGGCACGCCGGAGGACCGCTGGCTGCGCAGCGGGGACCTGGGCGTCATCTTCGAGGGCGAGCTGTTCATCATCGGCCGTATCAAAGACGTCCTGATCGTGGACGGCCGCAACCACTATCCCGACGACATCGAGGCGACCGTCCAGGAGATCACCCGAAGCCGCGTCGCGGCGATCACCGTCGCCGACGAGCGCAGCGAGCGGCTGGTGGTGATCAGCGAGCACAAGGCGCGGGGCGGCTCGCCCGACGAGGAGCGGGACAGGGTGCGCGGCGTCAAACGCGAAGTGACATCGACGGTTTCGAAGGTGCACGGCCTGCAGGTGAGCGACCTGATGCTGGTCGCGCCCGGCTCCATCCCGATCACCACCAGCGGCAAGGTCCGCCGTTCGGCGTGCGTCGAGAACTACCGCCAGGACGTATTTCCCCGGCTGGACGTGGACGCATGACCCCGCCCGAGGAGGAGTCAGCGCTGCGCAACTGGCTGGTCGACTATCTCGTCACCAACATCGGCTGCAGTCCCGAGGACATCGACCTCGACGCCGCGATGAAGGACCTGGGGGTCGGTTCCCGGGATGCGGTGGTGCTCTGCGGCGAGTTGTCCGAACTGGTCGACCGGCCGGTCTCGCCCATCGAGTTCTGGCAGCACCCCAGCATCAACGCGATGGCCCGATTCCTCACCGGCGCGGAGCCTGAAGTCGCGGCGGACTCCGGGGATTCGGTGGTGCGCAGTGATGAGCCGATCGCGGTGGTGGGGATGGGTTGCCGGTTGCCCGGTGGTGTGGACGGGCCGGAGGCGTTGTGGCGGTTGCTGGGTGAGGGTCGTTGCGCGGTGGGGGAGGTGCCCGCGGAGCGGTGGGGCTGGTTTGACGATGGTTCGCCGGAGTCGGCGGCGGCGCTGGCCGGCACGACGCGTTTCGGGGCGTTCCTGGACGACATCGAGGGTTTCGACGCGGAGTTCTTCGA
>NZ_VMQU01000014.1 GCF_007714205.1 Mycobacterium helveticum
GTAGTGGGACCGTTGCCTTCGCCCACTCGCCAGGCGACCTGCGACAATTCGCCCGTCTGATGCAATTCCCGAGGGTTGAGGTAGTGCATCGTGGTTTGGACACTGGCGTGACCGAGGAGTTCCTTCACGGTCAGCACCGGGTTCGCCAGCAGCAGATAGTGGTCCCCGGTGCGCTGCCCTCCTTCCTTCATCAGCGCTGCGAGCATCCGGACCGCGTAGGAATGTCGCATCGTGTGCGGTGTGACATGAACGTGGCGGGGTGGTTGATCCCGGTGGCCGGAGCGGCGGACTCGTTCGCGAGCGTCGGCGAAGAGTTGGTTCCAGCGTTCGAGACCGGGCGCAAGTCCATTACGGGACACGAACAACGCGAGTGGGTCGATGGTGCCGTCGTCAAGAACCCGGACCGATTGGGCACGGTCCTTGTTGCTGAACCGAACCAACGGAATGCGCTGGGACCCGACGGCGACGTAGAGCTTTCCCCGCCGCTCGATCAGATCGTCGATCACCAGCAGTGAACCGTCACGAACCTTGGCGCGGAGGCTGCGCTGTGCCGCCTGTACGACGCGGTGCCGTTCAGTCTGGCGGTAGAGGTCGGCGGCGTGAGCTACCTGTGCGGTGACGTAGACAGATCGGACCACCTGCTTCTTGCCGAGCCGATCGAAGACGTGGATGGACTCCGATCCCATCGTCTCCGGTGCCGGAACCTCGGCGTCGACGAGAAGCGCGCACTCCTCACGTCGCAGGCCAGTCGTTGCGAGCAACAGCCCGTACACGTAGTCCCGCTCCGGGTACCCAGGTGTGCTCGCCGACTCGCAGCCGTCACCACGCACGCCAACTTCGAGGAAGTGCTTGGTCTGAGCCGCCGTAAGGAAGCGCGCTCGACGTTGATGTCGTGTCCGGGAAATGAGGGTGTTGCGGTTGTTGCGGCCCCAGCGAGGGATCGGGTCTTTCGCCATCCAGCCGACCTGGGTGGCGAAAAAGAAGAATGAGGAGAAGCAGCCAAACTCGGTCGCCAGCGTGGTGCTTTGGACTTCCTGCTGGCGGGCGTCGCGATACGCCGTCAGATCGTCGGTCGTTGCCGCGGTGAGGTCTATTAATTCCCCGCATCGGCGTGCCCGGACGAACCTGAGTAGCCGGGCGAGATGGTAGGCGTGGAAGCTCCGGAGGCTGTCGAGGTCGTAGGCCCGTTGACGCCACGCGATGAGCAGGTAGGTGTTGAGTCGGTCGCAACCGGTCAGTGAGCCGTCGTCGTCGACGATGAACGGCAGGCCCTCCGGGATGTCGTGGCGGTCGAGCGTCTCCACAACCGACGACCATGAGAGCGACGACGCGCCGTCGGAAGCGTGAAGCACTTCGTGCGCATGTGCGCTTCTCTGCGCCACAACTATCCGCATAAAGAAACCTCCTTGCCGACTGTGCATCCAGTGGTACTCCACGGGTATGACACTTTTGCTCGTCGGCAAGGAGGTCTCAGATATGAAGTTGTCTGTACTTCAAAAGTGGAGCTGCCGGGAATCGAACCCGGGTCCTACGGCATTCCCTCAAGGCTTCTCCGTGCGCAGTCCGCTATGTCTCTACTCGGATCTCCCGGTCACGCGAACCAGCCAGGATGACGATCCCAGTCGCTGTGAGTGTCCCGATGAGTCCCGCGACCGGACTCACCGGTGGATCCCTCTAGCTGACGCCAGGCTCCGGGTCGAGGGCTTTCCCGGTCTGACGGACTAGCTGTCGCTTAGGCAGCGAGAGCGTAGTCGCGCTGATGTGAATCGGCGCTTATCTGGTTGCAACGACGCTTACGGTGGTCTCTTGCCTGCACCGGCACGCTTCCCTTGATTCGATGCGCGAAGTCGAAACCGTTCAGCCCCATGTCTTCGAACATCCCCGCCAACTTTCGGCAGGAAAATCCATAGTACCCCGCTACCAACCGGCACCGACGCAGCTTTGTTCCCGACACCAGCGGGTCAGATGACGAAGTTCAGGTGGTCGACGATGCGCTGGGCGACCTCCCGGTCACCACCGAGTTCGACGTCGCGCGCGCGGCTCGGACACATCGGCCGCCCGCCGGCCAGCCTGGTGAACTGCAGCCCGTCCAGGCGGATCGTCGCGGTCGGCTCCTGCGGGCCGAAGTCGTCGACCACCCGCGCGCGGCCGTCGACGCTGACGCGGATGCTGCGGGCCAGCGGCCCCGTCAGCTCGAACAGGACGCGGGAGCCGTCGGGGGCCTTGGCGCGCTTGCCCACGACGAAGCCCATGGTGCCGGCGATCTCGTCCAGGGACAGCTGTGCCGCCGGCCCGTCGAGTTCGGCGTCGGACGACGGCCGCTGCAGCGCGGCGCGGATGTCCTGCTCGTGCATCCAGCAGTCGAACACCCGGATCCGCATGAACCGTCCGTAGCTGTCCATGCCCGCCGGCGTCGGGGTGACCGCGTTCCACGCCTCGTCGGACATGCCGGCCAGGGCCTTGCGGCGGCTGTCGGTGATCTCCCGGAACCGGGCCAGCACGTCGGCGCCGCGTTCCCCGCCGAGATGGCGCACCCAGCACTCGTTCATCGCTCCGATGTCGTTGCGCACGTGCTCGAGCGTCTTGACGTCGCAGTCGGGCTCGGGTGCGGGGATGCCGGACAGGAACGACTCGGTGCCGATCATGTGCGACACCAGCGCCTGCACATCCCAGCCGGGCAGCGGGCTCACCGCCTGCCACTGCGTGTCCGGCAGCCCGTCGAGGAGCGCGCCGAGGTCGTCCCATACCGCGAAGAGCCCGGCGAGCACCGCAGACTTGGGGAGGATGGTCACGGGTCGGTCGGCCATCGTCGGATCGTAAGCCGCTGCGCTTTCCCCGACGCGGCCGGCCTGGGTGGGTAGAGCCGTCGCGGTCACCCCGAAGCGATCATCGCCACGGAACCCATGGCCAGGAGCATGCCGATGCCCTGCCAGCGGGTCACCCGCTCGCGCAGCACCACCATCGCCAGCACGACCGTCGCCGCCGGGTACAGCGAGATCAGCATGCTGGCCAGCGACAGCAGCCATGACCGCAGCGCAGCGAGCATGGTGAGGTTGGCGACGATGTCCAGCAGCGCCACCACGCCGGTCAGCATCAACGTCTTGCCGCGGGGCAGTCGCAGGTTCTTGCTCGTCGCGGCGAGCGCCAGCACCACCACGGTGGCCAGCAGACGCGCGAAGAACAGGGGCCAGAGCCGGCATTCGTGCGGCGCCTGGTGCAGGAACACCAAGTCCAACCCGAACGCCACCCCGGCCGCGACCGTGAGCCAGGCGACCTTGGGGGTGAACCGGTACGGCGACCCGCCCTCCGCGGTGCCCTCGCGGCTGACCAGCAGCACCGCGAGCATTGCCAGTACGACACCCACCGACGCCAGCTGCCCCGGCCGCTCCCCCAGCACCACGCCGACGGCCACGGGCACGGCGGCGTTGAGCACGGCCGCCAGGGGCGACACCACCGAGATCGGCCCGGACCCCACCGCCGCGAAGAACGCCCACATACCCAGCGCCTGGCTGATGCCGTACAGGGCACCCCAGACGATGGCACCGAGGCGAATCGGCCCGCCGGCGCCGACGGCCAGCACAGCCAGCAGCACGACCTCCACCGGGTAGGCGACCAGCAAGACCCGCAGCGCCGCGACGCGGCGTGCGGCTACCCCGCCCACGAAATCGCTGACGCCGTAGGAAACGGCCGACAGCTGGGCGTAGGCGGCGCCGATCAGGTCAGCCCCTTGGCCCGGCGGCCCAATTCGCGGACCACTTCGCGGTTGGCGTCGCGGCGAGCCAAATCCTGGCGCTTGTCGTACGCCCGCTTGCCGCGCGCCAATGCGAGTTCGACCTTGACTTTGCCTTCGGAGAAATACAACGACAACGGCACCAGGGCGAGGTTACCATCGCGGATCTTGCCGATCAGGGTGTCGATCTGGCGGCGGTGCAGCAGCAACTTTCTTTTGCGGCGGGGCTCATGATTGGTCCAGCTGCCATGCTGGTACTCCGGAATGTGCAGGTTGTGTAGCCACACTTCGCCGTCTTCGACGAGCGCGAAAGCGTCGGCCAGCGAGGCGTGACCCTCGCGCAGGCTCTTCACCTCCGTACCCTGCAACGCGACCCCGGCCTCGAACAATTCGATGATCGAATAGTTGTGGCGCGCTTTGCGATTGGTAGCGACGATTCGTTTGCCACCGCGTTTGTCGCCCGCCGCCTTAGCCCGCCCCGAGTCGTTGGCCACAGCTAGTCCCGCACGTAGAGCCGCAAAGTCACGTACGCCGTCAGGCCGGCCATCGCCACGCCGAGCAGGAACAGCCACGGCGAGATGTACAAGATGTCGGCGTAGTCCACCCGCGCGATCAAGTTTGCCTGGTAGAACTGGTTCAGAGCGTTTTCCAGGAACGAGGCCCGCACCAGGATCAGGCCGGCGATTGCTATCGCCACCCCGACGGCGGCGGCGACCATCGCCTCCACCAGGAAGGGCAGCTGCGTGTACCAGCGGCTGGCGCCGACCAGCCGCATGATCCCGATCTCGGTTCGCCGCGTATACGCCGCGACCTGGACCATGTTGGCGATCAGCAGCACGGCCCCGACCGCCTGGACCAGGGCGACCGCGAACGCCACGTTGCTCAGGCCGTCCAGGACCGCGAACAACCGGTCGATCAGATCCTTCTGGTTGAGCACCGACAGCACCCCCGGCTGGCCCTGCATGGCCATGTCGAAGTCCTTGTGCTGCTCGGGGTTGTTCAGCTTGACGATGAACGACGCCGGGAAGGAGTCCTTGCCGGCGACCTCCTTGTACTGCGGGAACTTGCGGATGGCGTCCTCGTAGGCGTCGGTGCGGTTGAGGAACCGCACCGACTTGACGTCGTCGCGGGCCTCGATGCGCTGCCGCAGCGCCTTGCAGGGGTCGGCGTCGCAGGCCGGGTCGTTGGCGGAGACGTCCTCGGTCAGGAAGACCTGCGTCTCGACGCGGTCGAGGTAGATGGCCCGCGAGTTGTCGGCCAGCCGGATCACCAGCAGACCGCCGCCGAACAGGCCGATCGAGATCGCCGTCGTCAGGACCATCGCCGCGGTCATGGTGATATTGCGACGAAGACCGGTCAGGACCTCGTTGAGCAGGAAGCCGAAGCGCACTTAGCGGTCCATCCCGTAGACGCCGCGCTGTTCGTCACGAACCAGCCTGCCCAACGACAACTCGACGACCCGCTGCCGCATCGAGTCGACGATGTGGTGGTCGTGAGTGGCCATCAGCACCGTGGTACCGGTCCGGTTGATCCGCTCCAGCAGGTCCATGATGTCGTTGCTGGTGTCGGGGTCGAGGTTGCCGGTGGGTTCGTCGGCCAGCAACAGCAGCGGCCGGTTGACGAACGCGCGGGCGATCGCGACGCGCTGCTGCTCACCCCCCGACAGCTCGTGCGGCAGCCGGTTGGCTTTGCCGGACAGGCCGACCGTCTCGAGCACGTCGGGCACGACCCGGTTGATGGCGTCGCTGCGTTTGCCGATCACCTCCAGGGCGAAGGCCACGTTCTCGTACACCGTCTTCTGCTGCAGCAGCCGGAAGTCCTGGAAGACGCAGCCGATCACCTGCCGCAGCTTCGGTATGTGACGGCCGGGGAGCTTGTTGACGTGGAACTTCGACACCCGCACGTCACCGACGCTCGGTGACTCCGCGCCCAGCAGCAGCCGCATGAACGTCGACTTGCCCGAACCCGACGGTCCGATCAGAAAGACGAATTCACCCTTGTCGATCTTGACGTTCACGTCCTCCAGCGCCGGACGGGCCGACGCTTTGTACTTCTTGCTGACATGGTCCAGGGTGATCATCACGGCACGCCAGTGTAGCGGTGGATTTCGCCGGCGGGCGCCGTCAACCGGCCGGTGGCGCGGAAGTCGGCACCGGGCCGGGGCCCGGCGGCGGTGGCGTGGTCGGGGTGGTGCTGGGCGGGCAGAAGGGCGGCGGCAGCAGGCACGGCAGCTGCGGCGGCACGAACGGCGGCGCCGCGGTGGTCGTCGTCGTGACGGGCGGCGGCACGGTGGTGGACGGGACCGGCGGCACCGTCGCGGTCGGGATGGGCGTGTACCTGGCGGTGGGTGGCGGCTGCACCCTGGTGCGCGGCACCCAGGTGTAGTTCGGATCGGGCACGAAACCCGGCGGCACCACCGCCGGGACCGGCGGCTTGGCGGGCGGCGGCGGGCGATAGGTGTCGTAGACCCACCACACCGCCAGGAACGCGATGATCAGCACCAGCGTCGACGTGCGCAAACGCCCGCCGAACAGGTAACCCGGCCAGTGACGTTCCTGCTCGGCGCCGTGCTTCCCGAGGATGTTGAGGGTGACTTTCACCGGCGCTGCACCGCGTCCGTGGTCGTGTCGCCGGCATCCGTGGTGTCCTCCCGGGCCGCCGTGGTCTTCTCGAGGGCGGCCTTGGCGGCCGGCACCGCGGGGTCGTCTTCGACCAGGCCCACCTTCGCGTCGGCCGCGGTGACGATGCCGACGCGCGCCAGCGCCCGGATGACCAGCACCCGCAGCTGCCGGCCCACCTCGAACTGCTTGCCGGGCAGCGTGCGGGCCACCATGCGCAGGGTGACGGTGTCGACTGCGATGCTTTCCACCCCCATCACGGTCGGCGCGTCCAGCAGCAGGTCCTTGAGCACCGGGTTGCCCATCGCGCGTTCGCATTCCTGGTGCAAGACGTCGTTGACGCGGTTGAGGTCGGCGTTGATCGACACCGGAATGTCCACCACCGCGCGCGCCCAGTCCTTGGACAGGTTGACCACCTTGACGATCTGGCCGTTGGGAATGGTCAGCACCTCACCATCCGCCGAGCGCAGTCGGGTCACCCGCAGGGTCACGTTCTCGACCGTGCCGCTGGCTTCCGTCGAGGCAACCACGGTCACGGTGACCAGGTCGCCGAAGCCGTACTGCTTCTCGACGATGATGAAGAAGCCGCTCAGCAGGTCCCTGACCAGCTGCTGGGCGCCGAAGCCCAGCGCGGCGCCCACCACGGTGGCCGGCGCGATCAGGCCACCCACCGAGAACCGCAGAATATCGGCGATCTGCAGCATCACCCAGATGCCGACGATGACGATCGACACCCACGAGATCACCGAGGCCACGGCCTGCCGGTGCTTGGTGGCCTCCGAGCGCACCAGCGCGTCGCTTTCGGTGAACCCGATGTCCAGCTTCCGGGTCACCTGTTGCGCCACCCAGTTGACGAAGCGGGCCGCCAGCACCGCCGCGATCAGCACCATGACGATCCGCAGACCCCTGGTGATGATCCATTCGCCGATCTCGCCGCGCCAGAAGTCGTGCCAGCGCTGGGTCGCGGAGGCTGCGGAGACCCTGGCCGCGGCGAGGGCGGTGGGGTTGACGGTGGGGTTAGTCGTCATCTTTTCGGTTGCGCCAGCGGATTCCCGCTTCCAGGAACCCGTCGATGTCGCCGTCCAGGACCGCCGCCGGATTGCCCACCTCGTACTCGGTGCGCAGGTCCTTGACCATCTGATACGGGTGCAGCACATAGGAGCGCATCTGGTTGCCCCAGGAGCTGCCGCCCTCACCTTTCAGGGCGTCCATCTCGGCACGCTCCTCGGAGCGCTTGCGCTCCAGCAGCTTGGCCTGCAGCACCCGCATCGCCGAAACCTTGTTCTGCAGCTGGGACTTCTCGTTCTGGCAGGTCACGACGATCCCCGTCGGGATGTGGGTCAGACGCACCGCCGAGTCGGTGGTGTTCACCGACTGGCCGCCGGGCCCGCTGGAACGGTAGACGTCCACGCGGACGTCGCCCTCGGGGATGTCGATGTGATCGGTGGTGTCCACGACCGGGAGCACCTCGACTTCGGCGAACGACGTCTGGCGCCGGCTCTGGTTGTCGAACGGGCTGATCCGGACCAGGCGATGGGTGCCCTGCTCCACCGACAACGTGCCGTAGGCGAACGGCGCGTGCACGGCGAAGGTGGCGCTTTTGATGCCGGCCTCCTCGGCATAGGAGGTGTCGAACACCTCGACCGGGTACTTGTGCTGCTCGGCCCACCGGATGTACATGCGCATCAGCATCTCGGCCCAGTCGGCGGCGTCGACCCCGCCCGCGCCGGAGCGGATGGTGACCAGCGCCTCCCGCTCGTCGTACTCGCCGGACAACAGGGTGCGCACCTCGGTGGCTTCGATGTCGGCGCGCAGCGCCTCGAGCTCAGCGTCGGCCTCGGCCAGCGCTTCAATACCGCTGGCCGCGCCCGCGTCCTCCTCGGCGGCCAGCTCGTAGAGCACCGGCAGGTCGTCGAGGCGCCGCCGCAGCTCCTCGATGCGGCGCAGCTCGCCCTGGGTGTGCGAGAGCTCGCTGGTCACCCGCTGGGCCCGGGTCTGGTCGTCCCACAGCTGCGGATCGGAGGCCTCGTGCTCGAGCTTCTCGATGCGGGTGCGCAGACCATCCACATCGAGCACCCGCTCCACCGTGGTCAGGGTGGAGTCGAGAGCGGCGATGTCGGCTTGACGGTCGGGTTCCACAGCCGACCACGTTACCGGCGCGGCGGCGCGCGGCGAATGCTCAGGTCGCCGTCGGCGAGCAGACGTTTAGCATCGAGGGACCGCTTCGTTGCATCCCCGACCGCGCAAAGGCTTGAGCATGCGTCCGCCCCACCCGTATCACGTTGCCATCGTCGGCTCCGGACCGTCGGGATTTTTCGCCGCGGCCGCCCTGCTGAGGGCGGCCGACGCGTCGGAAGACTTCGACATCTACGTCGACATGCTGGAGATGCTGCCGACGCCGTGGGGGCTGGTGCGCTCGGGGGTGGCACCCGATCACCCGAAGATCAAGTCGATCAGCCGGCAGTTCGAGAAGACCGCAGAAGATCCGCGCTTCCGGTTCTTCGGCAACGTGGTGGTGGGCGAGCACGTGCAGGCGGGCGAGCTCGCCGAGCGCTACGACGCCGTCGTCTACGCCGTCGGGGCGCAGTCCGACCGCGCGTTGCGCATTCCCGGCGAGGACCTGCCGGGCAGCGTCGCCGCCGTCGACTTCGTGGGCTGGTACAACGCCCACCCCAACTTCGCGCGGATGGCGCCCGACCTGTCGGGCGCCCGGGCCGTCGTCATCGGCAACGGCAACGTCGCACTCGACGTCGCCCGCATCCTGATCACCGATCCGGACGTGCTGGCGCGCACCGACATCGCCGATCACGCGCTGGAGACGCTGCGGCCCCGCGGTGTGCGGGAAGTGGTGCTCGTCGGCCGGCGCGGCCCGCTGCAGGCCGCGTTCACCACGCTGGAGCTACGCGAGCTCACCGACCTCGAGGGGGTCGATGTGATCGTCGACCCCGCCCAGCTGGACGGCATCACCGACGAGGACGCGGCCGCGGCGGGCAAGACGGTCAAGCAGAACATCAAGGCGCTGCGCGACTATGCGGGCCGCGAACCCCGCCCGGGGCACCGCCGCCTGGTGTTCCGGTTCATGACATCGCCGATCGAGATCAAGGGCGACGGCAAGGTGGAAAGCATCGTGCTGGGCCGCAACAAACTGGTCACCGACGCCGGCGGGCGGGTGACGGCCGAAGACACCGGGGAGCGCGAGGAGTTGCCGACCCAGTTGGTGGTGCGGTCGGTCGGTTACCGCGGTGTGCCGATCCCGGGACTGCCGTTCGACGAGCGGAGCGGGACCATCCCCCACACCGACGGCCGGATAGCGGGCCGCCGCAACGAGTACGTCGTCGGGTGGATCAAGCGGGGGCCGAGCGGGGTGATCGGCACCAACAAGAAGGACTCCCAGGACACCGTCGACACCCTGATCGCCGATCTGAGCGGCGCCGGCGCGGACGAGCCGGCCGGCCGCGAAGCCGGCCGTGCCGACGAACTGGCCGAGTGGCTGTCCTCGCGCCAGCCCAAGCTGGTCACCGCCGCCCACTGGCAACTCATCGACCGCTACGAGCGCGCCGCCGGCGAGGCGCACGGGCGCCCCCGCGTCAAACTGCCCGACCGGGCGGAGCTACTGCGCATCGCCCACGGTTAGACGAGCGGCGCCGTCCACCGCAGCGCCGTTCCCCCGGTCGCGGTGGTCTCGACGGTGAGCTCGCCGCCGGCCTGCGCCGCACGCCGCCGCAGCCGCGCCAGGCCGGAGCCGGCGCCGCCCGCGGGAGTGCCGCAACCGTCGTCGCTCACCTCGATGCGCAGATCGTCGCCGACGGTGACCCGGATCGTCACCGCGCCGGCCCGGGCGTTCCGCACGGCGTCGACGAGCGCTTGGGAGACCACCGCCTCGGCGTGGTCGGCCAGGGTGCCCTCGACCACCGACAGCGGCCCGACGAACTGCACGCTGGTGCGCAGGTCACCGGCGAGCCGGGCGACCGCGTCGTCGATCCGTTCGCGCAGCGAGGCCCCCGCCGGCGCTCCGTGCAGGCCGTAGATGGTCGCCTGGATCTTCTGGATGACACCCTGCAGGTCGTCGACGGCGTCGGCGAGTCGTCGCTGCACTTCGGGAACGCGCGCGAGCGGAACGGCGGCCTGTAACGCCAGGCCGACCGCGAAGAGCCGCTGTATCACGTGGTCGTGCAGGTCACGCGCGATGCGGTCCCGCTCGGTGACCACGTCGAGTTCGCGCATCCGCCGCTGCGAGGTGGCCAGCTGCCAGGCCAGCGCGGCCTGGTCGGCGAACGCCGCCATCATCTCGACCTGTTCGTCGGTGACCGAGCCCGCCGTGCCGCCGTGCAGCACGACCACGATGCCCGCGACGGTGTCGGTGGCCCGCAGCGGCAGCACCAGCGCGGAGCCCAGGTCCACACCGTGCAGATCGACGTGGTCGACCTGCCGTGGACGGCCGTCGGCCAGCACGTCGGCCAGCGGTGTGCGCGCCACGGCAAGCGTTCGCTCGCTCGCCGAAACCCTTGCGCTGCCTTCGGTTTCGATCACCAGCAGCTCGTGGACGGCGGCGATCGGCATCCCCTCGTCGACGGGGACCGCGACGAGGACACCGTCGGCCGCGGTCAACGCCAGGGCCTCCTCGGCGACGAGCCGGAACACCGTCGCGGGATCCGTGCCGGACAACAGTTCGGTGGCGATGTCGCGGGTGGCCTCGATCCACGACTGCCGCGCCCTGGCCTGCTCGTAGAGCCGGGCGTTCGCCAGGGCGATGCCGGCGGCGGCGGCCAGCGCCTTGACCAGCACCTCGTCCTCCTCGCTGAACGGCTGCCCGCTGAGCTTGTCGGCCAGGTAGAGGGTCCCGAACGAGTCGCCGCGCACCCGGATCGGCACCCCCAGGAAGGTCCGCATCGGCGGGTGGTGCGGCGGAAACCCCACCGAAGCGGGGTGGTCGGCAATGCTGTCCAGCCGCAGCGGTTGCGGATCGCGGATCAGCAGACCGACGATCCCCTTGCCCTCGGGGACATGACCGATGCGCCGGACCGTTTCCTCGTCGATGCCGTCGTGGACGAATTGCGACACGCGCCGATTCCGGTCGTGCACTTCCAGGGCTCCGTAGCGGGCGTCGACCAGGTCGGTCGCCGAGTGCACGATCGAGCGCAGGGTGGCGTCCAACTCCAGCCCGGCCGTGACCACCAGCATCGCCTCGACCAGCCTGTCGAGGCGGTCACGGCCCTCGACCATCTGCTCGACGCGGTCCCGCACGTCGGCCGCGTCCCCGGCGGGACCCGCTGGCGTCCTGGCCTTCGCGGGATTCATCGCGCCGCCCTACAGGTTTCCGAAACGGAACGCCAGCACGGAATGTTTGGCATTGGTGGCGCCGCACAACTCGCGGCAGACACGCGAGTCGGTGACGAACAGTTGGTCGGACTCGCCGTCGGCGGCCAGGTATTTCTCGACGGTCCCGCGCACGACGACGGACTCGACCGGCACGTCGGGGTACAGGCGCGCCCATGGGGCGATCCGCCGGCTCAGTTCGGCCTGCGCCAGCCGTTTGCCGTCGGCGTTGTCGGGCCCCGCGGAGGCGGCCACCGAGAGCGCGCGCAGCGGGGCACGCCGCAGCCTGGCCTCGTCGAAGGCGCACCGCAGCAGCGCGGCGTTGTCCGCCTCGACGACGACCCGGCTGACCCGATGATCCGCCGGCTGGCCCGGCGCCCGCCGGATCACCGCCACCGGGCACAGGGCCGAGGCCGCCAGGGACGCCGCCAGCGAACCGACACCGTGCTGTGCGTGGTTGAGCCCGAGCGCCCCGACACAGATCATCGCGGCGGCCCGCGACTCTTCTACCAGTACGACAAGTGGCTTCCCCGTGAGGATTTCGGTCTCGACCTGCACCGGCTTACCGGTCGCCTCGACGGCGCGTTGAGCGTCGCGCAGGGCCGACCGGGCGGTGGCATGCCCGCCCGCGCCGACTTCCGCGCCGACCGGGTGCGACGACTCGACGACGTAGACCAATCGCAGCGGTATGTCCCGGCCGACCGCCTCGTCGACCGCCCACCGGGCCGCATCGCCGGCCGCCTTGGACCCGTCCACGCCGACGACGACCGTCGGAGCCGACGTGCGCAGGTGCTCTCCCCTGGACTGGCTCACGTCGCCACGTTAACCGCGAGAAGCCCGGCGGTTCAGGGGCATTGGATGCACAAACGGGTGCCATTGGTCCCTATTCGCGGTCTCGGGGGTTGCCAACCCCGATGCGGCCCCATTCGAGCCGTCCGATGCGGGTGCCACGACTCGGCGTGTGGCGCGTTGGTCGCACGTCGGGTCACCGGACCCTTGGGATTTCACTTGATCAACGCAAACAATTGATATATTCCGCATGCGGCGCGCATGCCAACTTGCGATTTTTATGACGGTCCCAACCGAAGGTCACCTTCAATGCCCTGCGCGCGCATGCCCCCAGCGGGTGTCATCCGCACCACGTGTTTCATTGGCACCAGATTGGTAACCCGTGCCGCGCCGTCTGACAGCATTCCCGCTCACCCAAGCCCGTCGACCCGAAAACCGCTTCCTGGCTTTACATTTGGTTCCCAATCCCATGCAGGCAGGCACCGCCCCCACCACACCGGCCGCTAATCCCTCAACCAAGGCGATGCGACACAGGTATTACCTCTTCTCTGCACCGGAGATCAATTCCACCCGGATGTACACCGGCCCCGGCGCCGGCTCCCCTCCTGGCCGCCGCGGGAAGCTGGGACGCGGTCTCCGCCGAGCTGAGCGCCACCGCCGAGGGATACGAGTCGGCGGTCTCGGGGCCGGACCTGCACTGGCGTGGCCCGGCCGCGGAGGCGATGACGGCCACCGCCGCCCGGTACATGGGTTGGCTGCAATCGACGGCCGAGCAGGCGAAGCGGACGGCCATGGCGGCCAGGACGGCGGCGGCGGCCTACGAGCACGCGTGTGCGATGAGGGTTGCGGTCAGCTCCGCCTACTACATGGAGGCGTTGCCCGCCGGCGTGATCGGCGCCGAGAACAACCTGGGCGTCCTGCCCAACCTCGGTGCCGCCGGGCGGCTGTCGCCGCTCCGGCCGAGATCGCCCCGGGGATCGCCCCGGCGCTGAGCGCCGCGTCCACGGGCGGTGCCGGGGGGCTGGGCAACGTCGCCGCGACACTTGCCCGTGCGGGCACGATCGGACCGATGTCCGTGCCGGCCGGCTGCTCCGCGCCGTCGACCAGCACCGTCGCGGCGCTGGAGCCCGTTGGGATGACCACGCTGCTGGGGACCGAGGAGGCGGCCGCATCCCCGGCTACCCGGGCTACCCGGGGATGCCCGGCGGGATGGCCGCGCGCGGCATGGGCATGGGCGCCCCGCCCCGGTACGGCGTCAAGCCTACGGTGATGCCGCGCCCGCCGGCTGATACGAGTCCGGCCCGCTGGCCGTTCGCTGCTGTTCGCGGCACTCACCAGCTAGGGAAAAGTGGGACAATGGATTTCGCTTTGTTGCCCCCGGAGGTCAACTCCGGCCGGATGCACAGCGGCCCGGGATCGGGCTCACCGATGGCCGCCGTGGGCCGCTGGGACTCCCTGTCGGCCGAGTTGGACAACACCGCCGCCACCTGCGCACCGGTGTTTTCGAGCCGGACCGGCCTGCACTGACACGGCCCGGCCGCCCGGACCAGGACGGCCACCACCGCCGAACACACCAGACAACCGAACACACCAGACAAACCGCCCTGCGGGCCCGCGCCGCCGCAGCCGCCTGCCAACTGGCCTCCGCCATGACAGTGCAACCACTCGGACTTCCCCGCGAGCATCCTCGGGCCTTGAACGACGCGCAGGTGTTGCCCAGCCCGGTGACCGCGGCGGCACCGTCCGCGCGCGGTGCCGTCGCTCGGCGACGCCGCCGGGTCCGGGGCGGGCCACCCGAACCGGTGGTCGCCCCCTGCCCGGGCGGAGTCGAGCCGGCTCGCCGTTGCCGGGCAACGACATTGCGGCGCAACCGGCATCCGGCTTGGTCACCCGGGCCGGCTCGGATGCGCCCGGGATGCCTGGGATGGCGGTCGGCTAGGCCTTCGGCCCCGCGGCCGTCGTCGCACGCTACGGCGTGCGCCTCACGGTGATGCGTCGCCCCGCGCGGGCGGCTAGCCTGCGGGCGGCGGCCCGGGCGGCTCGGGCGGTGCGAGCCTCCAGTTGTCGGGATTCTTCGGCGAGTACACCACCGGCAGCAGCTGGCCCATCGTGGGCCATTGGTCCACTTCGACTTCCATGCGCTGGTATACGGCGTGCTCAGCGACGGTGGGCCCGTTGATGACGCCGGCGATGGTGACGTACTGCCTGCCGGTGGCGTCCGGTCGCGGACTGACCCCGGTGACCAGCAGCGTGCCGCCGAGCGACTCCCCGCGCGGGCCGCGCGAAAGGAACCGCTGGGCAAGGAACACTCCCAGCACCGCCACCAGGATGAGCAGCACACCGAATTCCCACACCCGGACATGGTAGGACTGCTGTCATGAGCCGCGCCGGCGACGATGCAGTGGGGGCCCCTCCCGCTTGCGGGGGAGAGCGGCGCCCATGAGCCCCGCCGACCTGGCGCTGGCGCTGGCACTGGCCGACCATGCGGACACCTGGACCCGCGCCCGGTTCGGTGCGCTGGACCTGCGCGTCGACACCAAGCCGGACCTGACCCCGGTGACCGACGCCGATCGCGCCGTCGAGACCGAACTGCGCGAGCTGCTCGGGCGCGACCGGCCGGACGACAGCGTCCTCGGCGAGGAGTTCGGGGGCACGACGACTTTCCGTGGGCGGCAGTGGGTCATCGACCCGATCGACGGGACCAAGAATTTCGTCCGCGGGGTGCCGGTGTGGGCCAGCCTGATCGCATTGCTCGACGACGGCGTCCCGACGGTCGGCGTGGTGAGCGCGCCGGCGCTGCGGCGCCGGTGGTGGGCAGCCCGAGGCCATGGCGCCTTCGTCGGCGTCGACGGTGACCCCCCGCGCCGGCTGGCGGTTTCGGCTGTGGCACAGCTGGATTCGGCCAGCATGTCGTTCTCGAGCCTGTCGGGGTGGGCGCAGCGCGGGCTGCGCGACCGTTTCATCGAGTTGACCGATGACGTGTGGCGGGTGCGCGCCTACGGCGACTTTCTCTCCTACTGTCTCGTCGCGGAGGGGGCCGTCGACATTGCCGCCGAACCGGAGGTGTCGGTGTGGGACCTGGCGGCGCTCGACATCCTGGTGCGCGAAGCGGGTGGGGCGTTCACCGGCCTGGACGGGATGGCGGGCCCGCACCGCGGCAGCGCCGTGGCCACCAACGGCTTGTTGCATCAGCAGGTGCTGGGCAGGATCGTTGTGAATTAGATAACAGGCGGCCCTCGCTATCTTACTCCAAAGTAAGATAGAGTTCTCCGCACTGCCCCGACGACAGAGGCTGCCGACATGACCGCAACTCGTTCCGGTTCGAACTCCAATTCCTCCCGCAGGCCCAACTCCCGCAGGCCCGAACGGGGCGGCGGCAGCACCGGCGTGGGTTTGCCACCGCACAAGCGGACCGCCATCGACGTCGCCATGGCGCTGATCACTCCGCTCGTCGGCCAGCAGTTCCTGGACAAGTACCACCTGCGCGGCCCGCTCAACCGCGGCCTCGGCTACGGCGCCAAGACGATCTTCTCCGCCGGCGCCGCCGCTTCCCGCCAGTTCACCCGGGTCCAGAACCTGCGCAGCGGGCCGACCCGGCTGAAGTCCAGCGGCAAGGACTATTTCGATCTGACGCCCGACGAGGACCAGAAGCTGATCGTCGAAACGGTCGGGGAGTTCGCCGAGGAGATACTGCGGCCGGCGGCGCGCGACGCCGACGAGGCCGCCGCCTATCCGCCCGACCTGATCGCCAAGGCCGCGGAACTGGGCATCACCGCGATCAACATTCCCGAGGACTTCGACGGCATCGCCGCGCACCGCTCCAGCGTGACCAACGCGCTGGTGGCCGAGGCGCTCGCCTACGGCGACATGGGCCTGGCTTTGCCCATCTTGGCCCCGGGCGGCGTGGCATCCGCGCTGACCCACTGGGGCAGCGCCGACCAGCAGGCCACCTACCTGCCGGAGTTCGCCGGCGAGAACGTCCCGCAGGCCTGCGTCGCCGTCGCCGAACCCCAACCGCTGTTCGACCCCACCCGGTTGCGGACGACGGCGGTGCGCACACCGAGCGGCTACCGGCTCGACGGCGTGAAGTCACTGGTCCCCGCCGCGGCCGACGCCGAGCTGTTCATCGTCGGCGCGCAACTGAACGGCAGGCCCGCCTTGTTCATCGTCGAGTCGTCCTCCGCGGGTGTGACCGTCAAAGCGGATCCGAGCATGGGGATCCGCGCGGCGGCACTCGGCCAGGTCGAATTCTGCGGGGTTTCGGTGCCGCTGAACGCCCGGCTCGGCGAGGACGAAGCCTGCGACGACGACTACTCGGAGGCGCTGGCGCTGTCCCGGCTGGGCTGGGCGGCGCTGGCGGTCGGCACCGGGCAGGCGGTGCTGGACTACGTCGTGCCCTACGTCAAGGAACGCCACGCCTTCGGTGAGCCGGTCGCCCACCGCCAGGCCGTCGCGTTCATGTGCGCCAACATCGCCATCGAACTCGACGGCCTGCGGCTGATCACCTGGCGCGGCGCCGCACGGGCCGAGCAGGGCCTCAGCTTCACCCGGGAGGCGGCGCTGGCCAAGCGGCTCGGCGCCGACAAGGCCATGCAGATCGGTCTGGACGGCGTGCAACTGCTCGGCGGCCACGGCTACACCAAGGAGCACCCGGTCGAGCGCTGGTACCGCGACCTGCGGGCCATCGGCATCGCCGAGGGCGTCGTCGTCATCTGAGTCGCGGTCTTGAATCGCTAGTCAAACCCGAGCCGAAAGTTCAACCATGGCAATCAATCTGGAACTCCCCCGCAAGCTGCAAGCGGTAATGGACACCACGCATCAGGGCGCCGCCGAGTTGATGCGGCCGATCGCGCGCAAATACGACCTGAACGAACACGCCTACCCGATCGAACTCGACACGCTCTTCAGCCTGTTCGAGGGCGCCTCCTCGGCAATGGCCTTCGCCGGAGCGGACGCGCTGCGCGACCAGGAGGAACGGCGGGACACCAACCACAACGGCGCCAACATGGCCGCCCTGTTGCAGACCCTGGAGGCCAGCTGGGGCGATCTGGCGATGATGCTGTCGGTCCCCTATCAGGGGCTGGGCAATGCGGCCATCTCCGCGGTCGCCACCGACGAGCAGCTGGAACGCCTGGGCAAGGTGTGGGCGGCGATGGCGATCACCGAACCGGGATTCGGGTCGGACTCGGCGGCCGTGTCCACCACCGCCAGGCTGGACGGCGACGAGTACGTCATCAACGGCGAAAAGATCTACGTCACGGCCGGTTCGCGTGCCACCCACATCGTGGTGTGGGCCACGTTGGACAAGTCGGCGGGCCGCGCGGCGATCAAGTCGTTCGTGGTCCCCCGCGAACATCCCGGCGTCTCGGTCGAGCGACTCGAGCACAAGCTCGGCATCAAGGGCTCCGACACGGCGGCGATCCGCTTCGACAACGTCCGCATCCCGAAAGAGAATCTGCTGGGCAACCCGGAAATCGAAGTGGGCAAAGGGTTTTCCGGGGTCATGGAGACCTTCGACAACACCCGCCCGATCGTGGCGGCCATGGCCGTCGGGGTCGCCCGCGCCGCGCTCGAGGAGATCCGCAAGATCCTCACCGCGGCCGGGGTGGAGATCTCCTATGACAGGCCGTCGCACGTGCAGAGCGCCGCGGCGGCCGAGTTCCTGCGCATGGAGGCCGACTGGGAGGCCAGCTACCTGCTGTCCCTGCGCGCGGCGTGGCAGGCCGACAACAACATCCCCAACTCCAAAGAGGCCTCGATGAGCAAGGCCAAGGCCGGCCGGGTCGCGACCGACATCACCTGTAAGACGGTCGAATTGGCCGGCACCACGGGGTATTCCGAGCACACGCTGCTGGAGAAGTGGGCGCGCGACTCCAAGATCCTCGACATCTTCGAGGGCACCCAACAGATCCAGCAGCTGGTGGTCGCCCGCCGCCTGCTGGGCCTGTCGTCGGCGGAGCTCAAGTAGCGAGGGCGCCCGTTGCGCCGAGCGTGTAGCCAGGGCGAGACTTCGACCCGTGGATTCAGGCGGCCGAATTTCGCCCTGTGTGCGCGTTCGGCGAAACCTCCCGGCGTGCTCGACCAACTGCGGGCCGGCGCGCACACCGGCCGGGCGGTGGTGCGGGTCGCCGGCGGCTGCTGCGGCGGAAGTAGGCTGACGGCACCGACGATGGAGGTGACATGCGCGCGGCACAAGTGACCCGGCTGGACGGTCCGGAGGCGATCGAGGTGGCCGAGGCCGAGGAACCACAGGGCGACGGTGTGGTCGTCGACGTGCACGCCGCCGGGGTCGCGTTCCCCGATGCGCTGCTCACCCGCGGCCTCTACCAGTACCGGCCGGAGCCGCCGTTCGTGTTGGGCGCCGAGATCGCGGGGGTGGTGCGAGCGGCGCCGGAGGGCGCCCACGTGCACGCCGGCGACCGGGTGGTCGGCCTGACGATGCTGTCCGGCGGCATGGCCGAGGTTGCGGTGCTGTCGCCGGACCGGGTGTTCAGGCTGCCCGACAACGTCAGCTTCGAGGCGGGTGCCGGCCTGCTGTTCAACGACATGACGGTGTACTTCGCGCTGACGGTCCGCGGCCGGCTGGCCCGGGGCGAGACGGTGCTGGTGCACGGCGCGGCCGGCGGCATCGGGACGTCGGCGCTGCGGCTGGCGCCGGTGCTCGGGGCGTCGCGCACCATCGCGGTGGTCAGCACGCCGGAGAAGTCGCAGATCGCCACGGCGGCCGGCGCGACGGACGTGGTGCTGGCCGAGGGCTTCAAGGACGCGGTCAAGGAGTTGACCGACGGGCGCGGGGTCGACGTCGTCGTCGACCCGGTCGGCGGCGACAGGTTCACCGACTCGCTGCGCTCGCTCGCGCCGGGCGGCCGCCTGCTGGTCATCGGGTTCACCGGTGGCGAGATCCCCACCGTGAAGGTGAACCGCCTGCTGCTCAACAACATTGACGTCGTCGGCGTCGGGTGGGGCGCCTGGACGGGCACCCACCCCGACGCGCTGGCGCAGCAGTGGGCCGGCCTCGAGGAACTGCTCGGCTCCGGCCGGCTGACACCGCCGGAACCGGTGGTCTATCCGCTCGACGAGGCCGCCGCCGCCGTCGCGTCGCTGGAGAACCGCACCGCCAAGGGGAAAGTCGTGCTGCGAGTTCGCGATTGATGACGCGGCCGTGGCCGTGGCGCGGTGACGTCTGCCCCACCCGGGCGCGACCGATGGGCTATCTGGGGTGGCCTGCGGCCCGAGCCCGCCCTTGTGCGGGGCAGAAAAGAAAACTAATGTCACTTTTAGTTCTGCGCCCTGGCCGTACCATCCCGGAGTCGCCCCATGGAATCCTTCGTCCACCTGCGCAAAGGCAGGACGCCGCGGCGCCTGCACGCCGACCTCGACGGACTCAAGGACGACGAGCTGGGCCGGGCCGGGTTCACCGGCCGGACCGCCAACATGTACCGCCGCCACGATCCCACCGCCTACCGTTCGGCCGGTCCGCTGCGCCCCGTCGACGTGCTGTCCGGCGACCTCAAACCCGCTGACGCCACCGACGCCCGCGGCGGCCCGCTGCTCATGTTCGACAACGACGACTGCCGAATCTCGTTGAGCCGCCGCCACGAACCGATGCCGTTCCACACCCGTCACGTCGATGGGGACCTGCTGTGCTTCGTGCACCGCGGCGCCGGCCTTCTCGAGACCGAGTTCGGGCCGCTGCGCTACCGGGAGGGCGACTGGGTCTACCTGCCCAAGGCGTGCACCTGGCGGCAGGTGCCGGACCCCTCGTCCGAAGGGGCGACGACGCTGCTGATGATCGAGACCACCGACGAGCTGCGCGTCCCTCCCCCGGGCGCGCTGGGCCGGCACTTCCCGTTCGACCCCTCCCAGGCCACCATCCCGGAGCCGGTCCCCATCGACGATGACGGCCGCGACGAGTACGAGGTCCGGCTGATCCATGACGGCGGCCCGACAACCCTGTACTACCAACACAACCCGATCGACGTCGAGGGCTGGCGCGGCGACAACTTCGCCTTCACCTTCAACATCGCCGACTACAACGTCGTCACCTCCGACAGTGTCCACCTGCCGCCCACCGTCCACCTGTTCATGCAAGCCGCCGGCGTGTACGTGATGAACTTCCTGCCCAAGCCCGCCGAAGGGGTCCCCGGCACCGAGCGCACCCCGTGGTATCACCGCAACGTCGACTACGACGAGATCGCCTTCTTCCACGGCGGCTCGCTCTACGGCATCCCGATGCCCCCCGGTCTGGTCACCCACGCGCCGCAGGGGGTGCACCACGGCGCTCCGGAGAAGGCGCGCGAACGGGCGCGCCGCAAGTTCGACGAGCATTCGCGGGTGGACTGGCAGGTGATCGCCGTCGACACCCGCCGGCGGCTGACCCCGTCGGCCGAGGTGTTGGCCCACGACCTCGGGCAGCACTGACGATGACGACTCGCCACGAGTACGAGCGCATCCCTTATCTCGTTGCCTTCCGCAACGATTCCGACGTCCGCGACGTCTACGGCGGCCTCGCCGAGATCACCGTGCTGGAGAGCTACCTGCTCGAGCCGAAGGACACGCCGTCGGACACCGTGCTGGTGTTCATGCACCCGATCGGCGGCGGGGCGTACCTGCCGATGATCAACGCGCTGGCCCGGGCCGGCCACCACGTCATCTATTGCAACAGCCGGTTTCGCGGCACCGACTCGGCGCTGCTGATGGAGAAAGTGGTCGAGGATCTCGGCGAGTGCATCAAGGACGCCAAGAACCGGCTGGGCTACTCCAAGGTGGTGCTCGCCGGGTGGAGCGGCGGCGGTTCGCTGTCGGTGCTCTACCAGCAGCAGGCCCAGCACGCGACGATCACGTCGAGCCCGTCCGGGGACGGACCCGACCTGACCCGGCTCGGCCTGATCCCGGCCGACGGGATCATGCTGCTCGCCGCGCACATCAGCCGGCACGGCACGCTCACCGAATGGCTGGACGCCTCCATCCTCGACGAATCCGACCCCACCAGGCGCGATCCCGAGCTCGACCTGTACAACCCCGACAACCCCAACCAGCCGCCCTACCGCCCGGAGTTCCTCGATCGCTACCGGGCTGCCCAGATCCAGCGCAACCGGCGCATCACCGCGTGGGTCAAAGACAAGCTCGCCGAACTGAAATCATCGGGGCGCCCCGACGCTGATGTCGCAGAGTTCTGCTTCGTCGTGCACGGCACCATGGCCGACCCCCGCTGGCTGGATCCGACGGTCGACCCCAACGAACGCGTCCCGGGAACCTGCTACCTGGGCGACCCCCGGGCGGTGAACATGAGCCCGGTCGGGCTGGCCCGCTTCTCCACGTTGCGCGGCTGGCTGTCGCAGTGGAGTTACGACGACGCCCGCGCCGACGGGGTGACGTGCGGGCGCGACATCGCCGTCCCGGCGCTGGTGATCGGTAATCTGGCCGACGACGCCTGCACGCCCAGCCACACCCGGCGGCTGTTCGAGGCGATCGGGCGCGATGACGATCACGACAAGGAGATGCACGAAATTCCCGGCGCCACCCACTATTACGCGGGCCCCGACCAGCGCGACAAGCTGCGCGCGGCGGTCGACATCGTCACCGACTGGCTGGTCCGCCACGACTTCGCGGCGCCCCGGTGACGGCGGGACCGCTGGACGGCATCCGGGTGCTCGAACTGGGCACCCTGATCGCCGGGCCCTTCGCCGGGCGCCTGCTCGGGGACATGGGTGCCGACGTCATCAAGGTCGAGCCGCCCGGCGCCCCGGACCCGTTGCGGACGTGGGGCCAGGCCGAGGTCGACGGCCGGCACGTCTTCTGGACGGTGCACGCGCGCAACAAGCGGGCCGTCACGCTGGACCTGCGCCGGCCGCGCGGCAGGGAGCTGTTCTGTGACCTCGTCGCCAAATCCGACATCGTGGTGGAGAACTTCCGGCCGGGCACCCTGGAGAAATGGGAGCTGGGCTACGACGTGCTCAGCGCGCGCAACCCGGGCATCATCCTGGTCCGGGTGTCCGGCTACGGGCAGACCGGTCCCGACGCGCACAAGGCCGGTTACGCCTCGGTGGCCGAGGCCGCCAGCGGGCTGCGGCACCTCAACGGCTTCCCGGGCGGACCGCCGCCCCGCCTGGCGCTCTCGCTGGGCGACAGCCTGGCCGGCATGTTCGGCGCCCAGGGCGCGCTGGCCGCGCTGTACCGCCGCGGCGTCACCGGGCGCGGCCAGGTGGTCGACGTCGCACTGACCGAATCCTGTTTGGCCGTGCAGGAATCCACCATTCCGGACTACGACGTCGGCGGTGTGGTACGCGGGCCGTCGGGCACCCGGCTCGAGGGCATCGCGCCGTCGAACATCTACCGCAGCGCCGACGGGTCGTGGGTGGTGATCGCCGCCAACCAGGACACCGTGTTCGCCCGGCTGTGCAAGGCGATGGGCCGCCCGGAACTGGCAGCAGACGACAGGTTCGCCACCCACGTGGCCCGCGGCCGCAACCAGGATGAACTCGACGACATCATCGGCGCGTGGGCCGCGCAGCGCGGCCCCGGCGAGATCATCGAAACATTAAGCGCCGCAGGGGTGATCGCGGGACCGATCAACACGGTGGCCGAGGTGGTGCACGACCCGCAGCTGCGGGCCCGCGGGATGCTGGTCGAGCACTACGACGAACGCCTGGAGCGGGCCGTGCTGGGGCCGGGCGTCGTGCCGGTGCTCTCCGAGTCGCCCGGGGGCGTCCGCACCGCCGGCCCGGCCCGCCCGGGGCAACACAACGACGACGTCTACGTCGGCCTGCTGGGCAGGACGCCCGCGGAGCTCGCAGAGCTGCGGGCTGAGGGGGTGCTGTGACGCGCGTGGACATTCGCGAGGTGGCGCTGCGCGACGGCCTGCAGATCGAGCAGCCGATCCCGTTGTCGGCCAAGCTGGAACTGCTGGCCGCGGTGGCCGCCACCGGGGTGCGGGAGGTGGAGGCGACGGCGTTCGTCTCCCCGTCGAAGGTGCCGTCGATGGCCGATGCCGCCGAACTGGCCGCGCACCTGCGCGACTATCCCGACATCGAGTTCTCCGCCCTGGTCGCCAGCCCGAACGGCGCCAGGCGGGCCGTCGCGGCGGGACTGCGGTCGATCGAATACGTGGTGGCGGCCAGCGACGCCTTCAGCCGGGCCAACGTCGGGCGCTCCGCCGCCGAGGCCACCCGCCAGATCGGCGAGATCGTCGCCATCGCCCACGACGGCGGCGCCACCGTGGAGGTCATCGTGGCCACCGCGTGGGACTGCCCGTTCGCGGGCCCCACCCCGCCGCAGCGGGTGCTCGAGATCGCCGCGGCCACCCGCGCGCGGGGGGCCGACCGGTTCTGCGTCGCGGACACGATCGGCACCGCCACCCCGGGACGGGTGGGTTCGCTGGTCGCCCTCCTGCGCCCGGTGATCGGCGACCTCCCGCTGGGCGGACACTTCCACAACACCCGCGGCGCGGGGCTGGCCAGCGCCTACGCGGCGGTGCAATCCGGCGTCACCCGGCTGGACGCGTCGGCCGGCGGGCTGGGCGGCTGCCCGTTCGCGCCGGGAGCCACCGGCAACATCGCCACCGAGGACCTGGTGTACCTGCTGACCGACAGCGGAATCGCTGTCGACGTGGACCTGCAGGCGGCCATCGCCGCCGCCGGTGTCGCGAAATCGGTTGTCGGCCATGACCTGCCGGGCGCGCTGCTGCGCGCCGGCGACCGGATCCGGAACCCATGCCCGTAGCGACCCTGACCGCCAAAGGCCGCCAGACCCGGGCGGCCATCGAGCAGGCCGCCCGGAAGCTCTTCGCCGAACGGGGTTTTCACGGCACCACGCTGGCCGACATCACCGCGGCGGCGGGCAAGTCGCCGGCGGTGTTCTACCGGTACTTCGCCGACAAGGAGGACCTGCTGGCCTGCTTGGCGGAGTCCTTCCTGCACGACGTGGTGACGCCGTCGGGGCTGAGCCTGCAGTTGCCGGACTCCGCCGACGACGACGCGTTCTTCGCCTCGGTGGTGACCGGCTACTGGAACATGTTCAAGCAGAACATCGGCATCATGATCGCGGTCGCGCAGCTGGCCGCCACCCAACGACGGTTCGCCCGCCTGCAGAACGAGTTCCGGCGGTTCGGCATGGACATCGTGGCGGCCTCCGTGCGCCGCGCACAGGAGCAGGGCCACGGGACCGACCTGCACCCCCAGCACACCGCGGCGGCCATCGCGCTGCTGTTCGAGAACTTCACCACCGTGTTCGTCGGCGCCTCGGGTCCCGAGGGCCTCGGCCTGAAGATCAGCGATGAGGACGCCATCACGACCCTGTCGACGGTCTGGAAGAAAACCCTGTACGGCACATAAGGAGATCATCATGGATTTTACCGTCCCCGAACATCTTCCGGGCCTGCTCGCCGAGATGGACGCGTTCATCGAGGCGGAGATCAAGCCGCTGGAACGCGACCACGCCCAGTACTTCGACAAGCGCCGCGAACATGCCCGCACCGACTGGGACAACGACGGCATCCCGACCCGGGAGTGGGAGGACCTGCTCGCCGAGATGCGCCGGCGCGCCGACCGGGCGGGGTGGCTGCGCTACGCGTTGCCGGCGTCGCTGGGCGGCCGCGACGGCACCAACCTCGACATGGCCGTCATCCGCGAGCATCTGGCGCACAAGGGCCTCGGCCTGCACAACGACCTGCAGAACGAGTCGTCGATCGTCGGGAACTTCGCGCAGGTGATCATGATGGAGCGGTTCGGCACCGACGAGCAGCGCGGCACCTGGTCGGAGGCGCTGATCACCGGGGAGCGCTCCATGGCGTTCGGCCTGACCGAACCGAAGCACGGCTCGGATGCCACCTGGCTGGAAACCCGTGCCGTACCCGACGGCGACGACTGGGTGATCAACGGCTCCAAACGGTTCAACACCGGCGTGCACCGCGCCACCCACGACCTGGTCTTCGCCCGCACGTCCGGGGAGCCGGGGCAGGCGCACGGCATCACCGCGTTCCTGGTCCCCACCGACGCCCCCGGCTTCGGCGTGCCGTACTACTGGTGGACGTTCAACATGCCCACCGACCACGGCGAGGTCGAACTCGACGACGTGCGGGTGCCCGCCGACGCGGTGCTCGGCGAGGTGGGCCGCGGCCTGGAGGTCGCGCAGACGTTCCTGCACGAGAACCGGATTCGGCAAGCCGCGAGCAGCCTGGGCGCCGCGCAGTACTGCATCGACCGCGCCGCCGCGTACGCCGGGCAGCGCAGCGTGTTCGGCAAGCCCCTGGCGGTCAACCAGGCCGTGCAGTGGCCGCTGGCCGAGTTGCAGACCGAGGCGCAGATGGTGCGGCTGCTCGTGGCCTACGCGGCCTGGCATCTGGACCGCGACCACCACATGGAGGTCTCCGACAAGGTGTCGATGGCCAACTACCGCGCCAACCGGCTGGTCTGCGACGCCGCCGACCGCGCCATGCAGGTCTTCGGCGGCCTCGGCTACAGCCGGCACGAACCCTTCGAGCACATCTACCGCCACCACCGCCGCTACCGGATCACCGAGGGTGCCGAGGAGATCCAGATCCGCCGGGTGGCGCAGCGGCTGTTCAAGTTCGGCAAGCAGTGACGTCCGCACCGGAGCTGCTCCCCAAGCTGACGGGGGTTCTGACGCGGGTTCTCGGCGCGGGCACCGCCGTCGAGAGTCTGCGCCCGCTGACCGGTGGCGCCAGCCGCACCACCTGGGCGTTCGACGCCGTCACGGACGGCGGGCGCCGGGCGTTGATCTTGCGCACCGGCCCCCCCGACGACGTGCACGCCGGTATGGAACTCGAGGCCCGCGCGCAAGCCGCGGCGGCCGCGGCCGGCGCGCCCGTCCCCCACGTCCTGATCGCCGAGGATTCGCCCGCCGCACTGGGCAATCCGTTTCTCATCTGCGACGCGATCACCGGCGAGACCATCGTCCGGCGCATCCAGCGGCAGCTCGACGCCGACGGCCGCGGGCACGAGGCCCGCACCGGGCTGCTCCGCCAGTGCGCGCGGGCGCTGGTCGCCATCCACCGGGCCGACCCCGACCTGCCCGGGCTGACCCACGAGGACCAACTCGCCCAGTGGCGCGAGCGCCTCGACGCGATGGGCGACACCACCGCCACGTTCGAATGGGCATTCCGTTGGCTGGCCGCCCGCCGGCCCCGACCGTCGGCGCGGGTCCTGGTGCACGGCGACTTCCGGATGGGAAACCTCATCGTCGACGGCTCCGACCTCGCCGCGGTCCTCGACTGGGAACTGGTGCACGCCGGGCAGGCCTACGAAGACCTGGCCTGGTTCTGCATCCGGGCCTGGCGGTTCGCCGCCCCGGCCAGCCTGGGCGCGGGGGGCCTGGGCAGTGTCGAAAGCTTCCTGCGAGCCTACGAGGAGGCCGCCGGGACCAGCGTCGACCGGGTGGCGTTCCACTGGTGGCGGGTGCTGGCGACGCTGCGCTGGGGTGTCATCTGCCGCTACCAGGCGGAGCGGCATCTGAGCGGGCAGTCCCGCTCGGTGGAGTTGGCGACGATCGGCCGGCGCGTCTGCGAGACCGAATGGGACCTGCTCGACCTGCTCGAGGGCGCGCGGCCGAAGGGGGGCCCGTGATCGGCGCCTATGGCCGCCCGCTGGCGGCCGAACTCGTCGCCGCGGTGGCCGAGTTCCTCGAATCCGAGGTCCGGGAATCCACCACCGGACAGGTCAACTTCCACGCCCGGGTGGCCGCCAACGCGTTGCGCATCGTCGAGCGGGAACTGCTCGACGAGAGCGAGGCGGACAGCAAGGCGGCGCTGGCCCGCCTCGGCTACGCCGACGAGGACGAGCTCGCCGCCGCGATCAGGGCCGGCGACCTGGACGGGCGCGCCGAGGAGGTCACCGCCTGCCTGCGCACCCTGGTGGGGCGCCGGCTGGCGGTCGCGCACCCGGGATACGACGAGCCGGACGGCCAAACGGAATAGAGAATAGATCTGCGCGTAGCCCTCCCCAACGGGCGCGGGAGGTGGTACGACGGTCGCATGCCCGATTCCACCGCCGAGACCATCGTCGACCTGGCCGGCCGCCCGTTCGGCGCGATCGGGAGCGGCGACGGGGCAACGGTGGACCGCCCGTGGCGCACGCCGGGATCGCGCCGCTGATCCACCGGCCGGGGTCCGCAACCGGAAAGGGAGGACGATGACGACTTTGGAGACACTGCTGAACGATCCCGGCACGCCCGGGGTGTGGGCCCTTGCCCCGGAGCGCTCCTCGATCACCTTCGCGATCAAGAACATGTGGGGCCTGCTGAGCGTCAAGGGCCGCTTCACCGAGTTCACCGGCGAGGGGCGGGTCACCGACGACGGCGCGGTGTCCGGACGCGTCGACATCCGGGCCGCGTCGCTGGACACCGGTATCGGCCGTCGCGACGCGCACCTGCGTTCGGCCGACTTCTTCGACGTCGAACGCTTCCCCGAGATCACCGTCGTCGTCACCGGGATGCACCCCAACACGGGAAGGGCTGCCGACGTGCGCGCCGACTTCACCGTCAAGGGGGTCACCGCGCCCTTGCCGCTGCCCGTCACCGTCACCGAACTCGACGACGGCGCGGTCCGCATCGCCGGCCAAACCCGGGTCGAGCGGTCCCGGTTCGGCTTGGGCTGGAACAAGTTCGGCATGATGGCGGAGACGACGACGGCGGCGGCCGACGCCGTCTTCGTGCGGGTAACCGGGTAGGCGCGGGGCCGCCGCAGTACCATCTGCTCGTGCCCGCCTCGAACCCCGACTCCACCGTCGCCCTGCGCGTCCTCGTCTACAGCGACAACGCCGACACGCGCCGGGAAGTGATCCAGGCGTTGGGCCGGCACCTGCACCCGGACCTGCCCGAGCTGAACTACGTCGAGGTGGCGACCGGCGCCATGGTCGTGAAGCGGATGGACGAAGGCGGGATCGATCTCGCCATCCTCGACGGGGAGGCGTCGCCGACCGGCGGCATGGGAATCGCCAAACAGCTCAAGGACGAACTGGACACCTGCCCGCCGATCGTCGTGCTCACCGGGCGTCCCGACGATGCCTGGCTGGCCAAGTGGTCGCGTGCCGAAGCCGCGGTGCCGCATCCCATCGACCCGATCGTGCTGGGCCGCACGGTGCTGGGCCTGCTGCGGACGCCCGCTCGCTAGCCCGCTCGCCCCACCAGGCTGCCGTGGCCGAGGTGAGGGTCCGCGCAAGGCGGGTCGACGTCCCGGTCGAGGGCCGGGCAACCGACTCGATAGCCCACCCCCGGGCAAGCGCTGCGGCCGCCGCGACGCTATGTTAGAGGTCACTGCGAACGGACACAGCCCCTGTCCGTCACAGCGGCCCGGCCACCCCGCCCGGCCGCCGCCCGGCGGCCCGTACGACGGATCTTGGAGCGAGTTGAACGCCTACATACCCATCCTGGTACTGGGAGCCATCGCCGCCGCGTTTGCCGTGGGCTCGGTGGTGATCGCGAGTCTGCTCGGCCCGTCGCGGTACAACCGGTCGAAGCTGGCGGCCTACGAGTGCGGGATCGAGCCCACCGAAAGCACTGCCCACACGACCGGCGGACAGCGGTTCCCGGTGAAGTACTACCTCACCGCGATGCTGTTCATCGTCTTCGACATCGAGATCGTGTTCCTGTATCCCTGGGCGGTCAGCTACGACTCGCTGGGGACGTTCGCGCTGGTCGAAATGGTCGTGTTCATGCTCACGGTTTTCGTGGCCTACGCCTACGTGTGGCGCCGCGGGGGCCTGACGTGGGACTGAGAACCGAAATGGGATCGAGGTAGGGCGTGGGCCTGGAAGAACAGCTGCCCGGCGGGATTCTGCTGTCCACCGTCGAGAAGGTCGCGGGCTACGTGCGCAAGAACTCGCTGTGGCCGGCGACGTTCGGGTTGGCCTGCTGCGCAATCGAGATGATGGCGACGGCCGGGCCGAGGTTCGACATCGCACGGTTCGGCATGGAGCGGTTCTCGGCGACACCGCGGCAGGCCGATCTGATGATCGTGGCCGGGCGGGTCAGCCAGAAGATGGCCCCCGTGCTGCGCCAGATCTACGACCAGATGGCCGAGCCGAAATGGGTGCTGTCGATGGGCGTGTGCGCGTCGTCCGGCGGGATGTTCAACAACTACGCGATCGTGCAGGGCGTCGACCACGTGGTCCCGGTGGACATCTATCTGCCCGGCTGCCCCCCGCGCCCAGAGATGCTCCTGCACGCAATCCTCAAGCTGCACGAAAAGATTCAGGAGATGCCGCTCGGCGTCAACCGGGAACATGCCATCGCCGAGGCCGAGGAGGCGGCGCTGGCGGCCCGGCCCACCATCGAGATGCTCGGACTGCTGCGGTGAGCGGGCCGGACCAGGACCCGCAGCAGGCGGTGGCCCGCGCCGACGAGGAACTGATCGACGTCCGCCGCGGCATGTTCGGGGTCTCGGGCACCGGCGACACCTCCGGCTACGGCCGGCTGGTGCGCGAGGTCACGTTGCCGGGCAGCACTTCCCGGCCCTACGGCGGCTACTTCGACGACGTCGCCGACCGGCTGGCCGAGGCGCTGGGGCGCGCCGGTGTCGAATTCGACGACGCGATCGAGAAGGTCGTCGTGTACCGCGACGAGCTGACGCTGCACGTGCGCCGGGAGTTGCTGCCGCAGGTCGCCCAGCGGCTGCGCGACGAACCGGAACTGCGTTTCGAGATGTGCCTGGGGGTCAGCGGCGTGCACTACCCGCACGAGGCCGGCCGGGAACTGCACGCCGTCTACCACCTGCAGTCGATCACCCACGGGCGCCGCGTCCGGCTGGAAGTGGCTGCGCCGGATGATGATCCGCACATCCCGTCGCTGTACGCGGTCTACCCGACCAACGACTGGCACGAACGCGAGACCTACGACTTCTTCGGCATCGTCTTCGACGGGCATCCGTCGCTGACCCGCATCGAGATGCCCGACGACTGGCAGGGGCACCCACAGCGCAAGGATTACCCCCTCGGCGGAGTCCCGGTGGAGTACAAGGGCGCGCGGATACCCCCGCCCGACGAGCGGAGGGGCTACAACTGATGAGCGAAACGAGAGGATTGACCGACCCCGAAACCCTGGTGGTCGCCGGCGGCCAGGACTGGGAGCAGGTCGTCGAGGCCGCCCGCAAGGCGGACCCCGGTGAGCGCATCGTCGTCAACATGGGACCCCAGCACCCGTCCACCCACGGGGTGCTGCGGCTGATCCTGGAGATCGAGGGCGAGACGGTCACCGAGGTCAGGTGCGGAATCGGCTACCTGCACACCGGGATCGAGAAGAACCTCGAGTACCGCTACTGGACCCAAGGCGTCACCTTCGTGACCCGGATGGATTACCTGGCACCGTTTTTCAACGAGGCCGCGTTCTGCCTGGGCGTGGAGAAGCTGCTGGGCATCACCGACCAGATCCCGGAGCGGGCCAGCGTCATCCGGGTGATGATGATGGAGCTCAACCGGATCTCCTCGCACCTGGTGGCGCTGGCCACCGGTGGCATGGAACTGGGCGCGATGACCCCGATGTTCGTCGGCTTCCGGGGCCGCGAGATCGTGCTGCGGCTGTTCGAGTCGATCACCGGCCTGCGGATGAACAGCGCCTACATCCGGCCCGGCGGCGTGGCGCAGGACCTCCCGCCCAACGGGATCGACGAGGTCGCGCAGGCCCTCGAGGAGTTGCGTGATCCGCTGCGCGAGATGGGCGCCCTGCTCAACGAGAACGCCATCTGGAAGGCCCGCACCGAGGGCATCGGCTACCTGGACCTGACCGGGTGCATGGCGCTGGGGATCACCGGCCCGATCCTGCGGTCCACCGGTCTGCCGTACGACCTGCGCAAGAGCGAGCCCTACTGCGGGTACCAGAACTACGAGTTCGACGTGATCACCGCCGATACGTGTGACGCCTACGGGCGCTACATGATTCGCGTGAAAGAGATGTGGGAGTCGATGAAGATCGTGGAGCAGTGTTTGGACAAGCTGCGGCCGGGTCCGACGATGGTCGAGGACCGCAAGATCGCCTGGCCGGCCGATCTGAAGGTGGGCCCCGACGGCATGGGCAACTCCCAGGAGCACATCGCCAAGATCATGGGCGGCTCGATGGAGGCGCTGATCCATCACTTCAAGCTCGTCACCGAGGGTATCCGGGTGCCCGCGGGCCAGGTCTACAGCACGGTCGAATCGCCGCGCGGCGAGCTGGGCGTGCACATGGTCAGCGACGGAGGCACCCGCCCCTACCGGGTGCACTACCGGGACCCGTCGTTCACCAATCTGCAGTCGGTCGCCGCGATGTGCGAGGGCGGGATGGTCGCCGACCTGATCGCCGCGGTGGCCAGCATCGACCCGGTGATGGGCGGGGTGGACCGATGACAGATTTGCCCGACTCTCCCCCGCAAGCGGGCGGTACCCCCACCTCGGCCGCTGCGCGGCCGCATCGTCGTCAGGCGGAGACGGATCCGCAGGGTCAGCCCGTGTTCCTCCGGCTCGGCCCCCCGATCGACGAACCCAACGCGTTCGTGGTCGAGGGTGCGCCGCAGTCCTACCCGCCCCAGGTGCAGGCCCGGCTGGAGGTCGACGCCAAGGAGATCATCGGCCGCTACCCCAGCAAGCGCTCCGCGCTGCTGCCGCTGCTGCACCTGGTGCAGGCCCAGGACTCCTACCTGACGCCCGCGGGTCTCGAATTCTGCGGTGAGCAGCTGGGATTGACCGGGGCCGAGGTGTCGGCGGTGGCGAGCTTCTACACGATGTACCGCCGCGGACCCACCGGCGACTACCTGGTCGGGGTCTGCACCAACACGCTGTGCGCCGTCCTGGGCGGCGACGCGATCTTCGAGAGCCTCAAAGAGCACCTCGGCATCGGCAACGACGAGACGACGGCCGACGGGTCGGTCACGCTGCAGCACATCGAGTGCAACGCCGCCTGCGACTTCGCCCCGGTGGTGATGGTCAACTGGGAGTTCTTCGACAACCAGACACCCGAGTCGGCGCGCGAACTCGTCGACTCCCTGCGTTCCGGGACGCCCAAGTCGCCCACTCGCGGCGCCCCGCTGTGCGTCTTCCGGGAGACGTCGCGGATCCTGGCCGGCCTGCCCGACGAGCGCCCCGACCAGGGCCAGGGCGGCGCCGGCGCGGCGACCCTGGCCGGCCTGAAGGTGGCCCGCGAACTGGGCATGGAGGCGCCGGCCGCGCCCGAACCGGGGCCGGAGGCCCAGTCATGACGGCATCGCAGGCGACGCCGCTGACGCCGGTGATCAGCCGCTTCTGGGACGACCCCGAGTCCTGGACGTTGGACACCTACCAGCGCAACGACGGCTATAAGGCGATGAAGAAAGCCTTGTCCATGGAGCCCGACGCGGTGATCGCCACCGTCAAGGACTCCGGGTTGCGCGGGCGCGGCGGCGCGGGCTTCTCGACCGGCACGAAGTGGTCGTTCATTCCGCAGGGCGACTCCGGGGCGGCCGCCAAGCCGCACTACCTGGTGGTCAACGCCGACGAGTCGGAACCCGGTACGTGCAAGGACATGCCGCTGATGCTGGCCACACCGCACCTGCTGGTCGAGGGCGTCATCATCGCGGCGTACGCGATCCGGGCCCACCACGCGTTCATCTACGTGCGCGGGGAGGTGCTGCCGGTGTTGCGCCGCCTGCAGAACGCGGTGGCCGAGGCCTACGCCGCCGGTTACCTGGGCCGCGACATCAACGGTTCGGGTTTCGATCTGGAGCTGGTGGTGCACGCCGGGGCCGGCGCGTACATCTGCGGTGAGGAGACCGCGCTGCTGGACTCGCTGGAGGGCCGGCGCGGCCAGCCGCGGCTGCGGCCGCCGTTCCCCGCGGTGGCCGGGCTCTACGGCTGCCCGACCGTGATCAACAACGTCGAGACGATCGCCAGCGTGCCGCCGATCATCCTGCACGGCGTCGACTGGTTCCGGTCGATGGGCAGCGAGAAATCGCCCGGCTTCACGCTGTATTCGCTGTCCGGTCACGTCACGCGGCCCGGCCAGTACGAGGCCCCGCTGGGCATCACGCTGCACGAGCTGCTCGCCTACGCCGGCGGGGTGCGGGCCGGGCACCGGCTCAAGTTCTGGACCCCGGGCGGATCGTCCACCCCGCTGCTCACCGACGAGCACCTCGACGTGCCGCTGGACTACGAGGGCGTGGGCGGCGTCGGCTCGATGCTGGGCACCAAGGCGCTGGAGATCTTCGACGAGACCACCTGCGTGGTGCGCGCCGTGCGTCGCTGGACGTACTTCTACAAGCACGAGTCGTGCGGGAAGTGCACGCCGTGCCGCGAGGGCACCTTCTGGCTGGACCAGATCTACGAGCGGCTCGAGACCGGTAGGGGCACGAGCGAGGACATCGACAAGCTGCTGGACATCTCCGACTCGATCCTGGGAAAGGCGTTCTGCGCGTTGGGCGACGGCGCGGCCAGCCCGGTGATGTCGTCGATTCAGTTCTTCCGCGACGAGTACGTGGCCCACGTCGAGGGCGGCGGATGCCCGTTCGACCCCAAAGACGCGATGCTGACGCCGAATGGAAAGGCATGACGCCCCGATGACTAGTGCGGCCAAAACCGAGACCGGCGGCGGGGTGAGCCATCCGGACATGGTGACGCTGACCATCGACGGCAACGAGATCAGCGTGCCCAAGGGCACGTTGGTGATCCGCGCCGCCGAACTGATGGGCATCCAGATCCCGCGCTTCTGCGACCACCCGCTGCTGGACCCGGTCGGCGCGTGCCGCCAATGCCTGGTCGAGGTCGAGGGGCAACGCAAGCCGATGGCGTCGTGCACCACGGTGGCCACCGACGACATGGTGGTGCACACCCAGCTGACCTCCGAGGCCGCCGACAGGGCCCAGCACGGCGTGATGGAACTGCTGCTGATCAACCACCCGCTGGACTGCCCGATGTGCGACAAGGGCGGCGAGTGCCCGCTGCAGAACCAGGCGATGTCCAACGGCCGCACCGATTCTCGTTTCACCGACGTCAAGCGCACGTTCGCCAAGCCGATCAACATCTCCTCGCAGGTGCTGCTGGACCGGGAGCGCTGCATCCTGTGCGCCCGCTGCACCCGGTTCTCCGAGCAGATCGCCGGGGATCCGTTCATCGACATGCAGGAGCGGGGCGCGCTGCAGCAGGTCGGCATCTACGCCAACGAGCCCTTCGATTCCTACTTTTCGGGCAACACCGTGCAGATCTGCCCGGTCGGCGCGCTGACCGGGATGGCCTACCGGTTCCGGGCCCGCCCGTTCGACCTGGTCTCCAGCCCCAGCGTCTGCGAGCACTGCGCCTCGGGCTGCGCGCAGCGCACCGACCACCGCCGCGGCACGGTGCTGCGCCGCCTGGCCGGCGACGACCCCGAGGTCAACGAGGAGTGGAACTGCGACAAGGGCCGGTGGGCGTTCAACTACGCGACCGCACCGGACGTGATCACCACCCCGCTGATCCGCGGCGAAGACGGCACGCTGGTGCCCGCGTCGTGGTCGCACGCGATGGCGATGACGATCCGGGGCCTCGACGCGGCCCGCGGGCGCACCGGTGTGCTGGTCGGCGGCCGGGCCACCCTGGAAGACGCCTACGCGTACTCCAAGTTCGCCCGAATCGTATTGGACAGCAACGACATCGACTTCCGCGCCCGGCCACACTCGGCCGAGGAGGCCGACTTCCTGGCGGCGCGGATCGCCGGCCGGCGCGACGTCGGCTATGCGGACCTGGAATCGGCGCCGGTGGTGCTGCTGGTCGGGTTCGAGCCCGAAGAAGAGTCGCCGATCGTGTTCCTGCGGCTGCGCAAGGCGGCCCGCAAGCGCGGCGTCCCGGTGTACGCGGTCGCGCCGTTCGCGACGCGCGCGCTGCACAAGATGGCAGGCCGGCTGCTGCAGACCGCTCCCGGGGCCGAAGCGGCGGCACTGGACGGCCTGGCCACCGGCGAGGTGGCCGAGCTGCTGTCGACTCCCGGCGCGGTCATCATGGTCGGCGAGCGCCTGGCCACGGTGCCCGGCGGGCTGTCCGCCGCCGCGCGGCTTGCCGACGCCACCGGGGCCCGGCTGGCGTGGGTGCCGCGCCGCGCCGGCGAGCGCGGCGCGCTGGAGGCCGGGGCCTTGCCCGGACTGCTGCCCGGTGGCCGCCCAATCGGCGACGAGACCGCCCGCGCGCAGATCGCCGCGGCGTGGAACGTCTCCGAACTGCCCTCCGCCGGTGGACGTGACGTGGCCGGCATCCTGGCGGCCGCCGCCGACGGGACGCTGGGCGCGCTGGTGGTGGGCGGTGTCGAGCCCGACGACTTCGCCGACCCCGACGCGGTGCTGGCCGCGCTGGACGCCGCCGGGTTCGTGGTCAGCCTGGAGCTGCGGCACAGCGCCGTGACGGAGCGCGCCGACGTGGTGTTCCCGGTCGCGCCGACGACGCAGAAGGCCGGGGCGTTCGTCAACTGGGAGGGCCGGTACCGCCCGTTCGAACCGGCGCTGCACGGCACCAGCGGGCACGCCGCCCAATCCGACCACCAGGTGCTCGACGCGCTGGCCGACGAGATGGGCATCTACCTGGGGCTGTCGACCGCCGACGCGGCCCGCGCCGAACTGTCCGGGCTGGGCACCTGGGACGGCAACTGGGCCGCCGGGCCCGACGTCGCGACCCCGCAGCCGGCCGAATCCCGTGACGGGCCGCAAAAAGGTCAAGCGGTGCTGACCGGCTGGCGGATGCTGCTCGACGGCGGCCGGATGCAGGACGGCGAACCGCATCTGGCCGGGACCGCGCGCAAACCCGTGGCGCGGCTGTCGGCCGGCACGGCCGCCGAGATCGGCGCCGCCGACGGCGACGCGGTCACGGTCAGCACGGCGCGCGGCTCGATCACGTTGCCGCTGAGCGTCACCGACATGCCCGACCGGGTGGTGTGGCTCCCGCTGAACTCGCCGGGTTCGGCGGTGCACCGCGAGCTCGGCGTCACCGCCGGCAACATCGTGGGGATTGGAGCGACCCGATGACCTTGGCCGCCTTCGGGCACGACACCTGGTGGCTGGTGCTGGGCAAGGCGCTGGCCGTCTTCGTGTTCCTCATGCTCAACGTGCTGGTCGCGATCCTGATGGAGCGCAAGATTCTCGGCTGGATGCAGCTGCGGCCCGGCCCCAACCGGGTGGGGCCGTGGGGCGCCCTGCAGAGCCTGGCCGACGGGATCAAGCTGGCGCTCAAGGAGAGCATCACCCCCAAGGGCGTCGACTGGTTCGTGTACATGGCGGCGCCGGCTATCTCGGTGATCCCGGCGTTCACCGCGTTCGCGTTCATCCCGTTCGGCCCGGTGGTGTCGGTGTTCGGCCACCGGACGCCGCTGCAGCTGACCGACCTTCCGGTCGCGGTGCTGTTCATCCTCGCGCTCTCGGCGATCGGGGTGTACGGCATCGTGCTGGGCGGGTGGGCGTCCGGGTCCACCTACCCGCTGCTGGGCGGGGTGCGCTCCACCGCCCAGGTCATCTCCTACGAGGTCGCGATGGGGCTGTCGTTCGCGGCGGTGTTCCTCTACGCGGGCTCGATGTCGACGTCGCAGATCGTCGCCTCCCAGAACCGGGTCTGGTACGTGTTCCTGCTGCTGCCGTCGTTCATCATCTACCTCATCTCGATGGTCGGCGAGACCAACCGTGCGCCCTTCGATCTGCCCGAGGCCGAGGGTGAGCTGGTCGCGGGGTTCCACACCGAGTACTCGTCGCTGAAGTTCGCGATGTTCATGCTGGCCGAGTACGTCAACATGATGACGGTCTCCTCGCTTGCCACGGCCCTGTTCTTCGGTGGCTGGCACGCGCCGTGGCCGCTGAACATGTGGGCGGGCGCCGACTCCGGATGGTGGCCGGTGCTCTGGTTCACCGCCAAGATGTGGACCTTCCTGTTCGTCTACATGTGGCTGCGCGCCAGCCTGCCCCGGCTGCGCTACGACCAGTTCATGGCGCTGGGCTGGAAACTGTTGATCCCGGCCTCGCTGGTGTGGGTCCTGATCGCGGCCGTCATCCGCACGCTGCGCAACCAGGGTTACCCGTACTGGACACCGCTGCTGGTGGTCAGCAGTGTCGTGGTGGCCGCCGTGCTGGTGCTGCTGTTGCGCAAGCCGTTCACCAGTCCCGACGTCCGCGCGATGGAACGGGAGCTGCGCCGCCGCGGGAAGGGTCGCGGTGCCGCGGCCCTGGAGCCGGCGTTCCCGGTGCCGCCGCTGCCGATGAAGGCCCTGACGACCCCGATCGGTGCGAGCAAGGAGAATGCCCGTGGCTAAGTTCCTCGACGCCAGATTCTTGGACGCCGTAGCCGGATTCGGCGTGACGTTCGCCGCGATGTTCAAAAAACACGTGACCGAGGAGTATCCGGAGAAGCCGGGCCCGGTGGCGCCCCGCTACCACGGCCGTCACCAGCTCAACCGCTACGCCGACGGCCTGGAGAAGTGCATCGGCTGCGAGTTGTGCGCCTGGGCCTGCCCGGCGGACGCCATCTACGTCGAGGGCGCGGACAACACCGAGGAGCAACGGTTCTCCCCCGGCGAGCGCTACGGCCGGGTGTACCAGATCAATTATCTGCGCTGCATCGGCTGCGGGCTGTGCATCGAGGCCTGCCCGACGCGCGCGCTGACGATGACCAACGAGTACGAGTTGGCCGACGACAACCGAGCCGACCTGATCTACGAGAAGGACCGGCTGCTGGCGCCACTGCTGCAAGACATGCTCGCCCCGCCGCACCCCCGGACGCCGGGCGCCACCGACAAGGACTACTACCAGGGCAACGTGACCGCACAGGGGTTGCGCGCACACCAGGCCGCCGGGGACCCCCGGTGACTGCGTCCACCGTCCACCTCCTGGCGGCCGACGCCATCGTGCGCACCTCCACCGGCGAAGCGGTGACGTTCTGGGTGCTGGGCGCGCTGGCGCTGATCGGGGCGCTCGGGGTGGTGCTGGCGGTCAACGCCGTCTACTCGGCGATGTTCCTGGCGATGACGATGATCATCCTGGCGGTGTTCTACATGGTCCAGGACGCGCCGTTCCTCGGCGTCGTGCAGGTCGTGGTCTACACGGGCGCGGTGATGATGTTGTTCCTGTTCGTGCTGATGCTGATCGGCGTGGACACCGCCGAGTCCCTGAAAGAGACGCTGCGCGGGCAGCGCGTCGCGGCCGTGGTGACCGGGTTCGGGTTCGGCGTCCTGCTGGTCGCCGCCATCGGCAACGTGGCGGCGGGCGGCTTCGCCGGGCTGGGCGCCGCCAATGCCAACGGCAACGTGGAAGGCCTGGCGGCGCTGATCTTCTCGCGGTACCTGTGGGCCTTCGAGTTGACCAGCGCGCTGCTGATCACCGCCGCCATCGGGGCGATGGTGCTGGCGCACCGGGAGCGGTTCGAGCGCCGCAAGACGCAGCGGGAGCTTTCCGAGGAGCGCTTCCGGCCCGGCGGGCATCCCACGCCGCTGCCCAACCCCGGCGTCTTCGCGCGCCGCAACGCGGTCGACACGGCCGCGCTGCTGCCCGACGGCTCGTATTCGCAGATGTCGGTGTCGCCGATCCTGCACAGCCACACCGGCGACGGCACGCAGCTGCCCGCCCGGGAGGCGAGCCCGAGCCTGCCTCAGGGGGGTGCGTCGTGAATCCGGCCAACTACCTGTACCTTTCGGCCCTGCTGTTCACCATCGGGGCCTCGGGTGTGCTACTGCGCCGCAACGCCATCGTGATGTTCATGTGCGTCGAGCTGATGCTCAACGCCGTCAACCTGGCGTTCGTCACCTTCGCCCGGATGCACGGCCGCCTGGACGGGCAGATGATCGCGTTCTTCACGATGGTGGTGGCCGCGTGCGAGGTCGTGATCGGCCTGGCCATCATCATGACGATTTTCCGTGCCCGCAAATCGGCGTCAGTCGACGACGCGAACCTACTCAAAGGCTGAGAACGCCACCGTGACAAATCTTTTGGTGACTCACTACACCTGGCTGCTGGTGGCCCTGCCGCTGGCGGGTGCCGCGATCCTGCTGTTCGGCGGTCGGCGCACCGACGCCTGGGGCCACTGGCTGGGCTGTGCCGCCGCGCTCGCATCGTTCGGTGTGGGCGCGACGCTGTTCGCCGACATGCTCGGCCGTACCGCGGACGACCGTGCCATCCACCAGACGTTGTTCACCTGGATCCCCGTCGAGCAATTGAGAGTCGACGTCGGGCTCCAAATCGACCAGCTGTCCATGTGCTTCGTGCTGCTGATCACCGGCGTCGGGTCGCTGATCCATATCTACTCGGTCGGCTACATGAAAGAGGACGCCGATCGCCGTCGTTTTTTCGGCTACCTCAACCTGTTCCTGGCGTCCATGCTGCTGCTGGTCGTCGCCGACAACTATCTGGTGCTCTACGTCGGCTGGGAGGGCGTCGGGCTGGCGTCCTACCTGCTGATCGGCTTCTGGTACCACAAGCCTTCGGCGGCCACGGCGGCCAAGAAGGCGTTCGTGATGAACCGGGTCGGAGACGCCGGGCTGGCCGTCGGGATGTTCGTCATGTTCAGCACCTTCGGCACGCTGTCGTATGCCGGGGTGTTCGCCGGGGCACCGGCCGCCAGTCGCGGTGCGTTGACCGCGATCGGACTGCTGCTGCTGCTGGGCGCCTGCGCCAAGTCCGCGCAGATTCCGCTGCAGGCCTGGTTGGGTGACGCGATGGAGGGCCCCACCCCGGTGTCCGCGCTGATCCACGCAGCCACCATGGTGACCGCCGGCGTGTACCTGATCGTGCGGTCCAACCCGCTCTACAACCTGGCGCCCGACGCGCAGCTGGCCGTCGTCATCGTCGGCGCCGTCACGCTGCTGCTCGGGGCGGTCATCGGCTGCGCCAAGGACGACATCAAGCGCGCGCTGGCCGCCTCGACGATGAGCCAGATCGGCTACATGGTGCTCGCCGCCGGCCTCGGCCCGGCGGGCTACGCGTTCGCGATCATGCACCTGCTCACCCACGGCTTCTTCAAGGCCGGGTTGTTCCTGGGCTCCGGCGCGGTCATCCAGGCGATGCACGAAGAGCAGGACATGCGCCGTTACGGCGGCCTGCGCGCCGCCCTGCCCATCACGTTCGCCACGTTCGGGCTGGCCTACCTGGCGATCATCGGTGTGCCGCCGTTCTCGGGATTCTTCTCCAAGGACGCCATCATCGAGGCGGCAATGACCTCGGGCGGCACCCGGGGTTACGTGCTGGGCGGGGCCGCGCTGCTGGGTGCGGGCATCACCGCGTTCTACATGACACGGGTGATGCTGATGACCTTCTTCGGCCATAAGCGGTGGGCGCCGGGCGCGCACCCGCACGAGGCGCCGGCGGTGATGACCTGGCCGATGATCGTGCTGGCCTTCGGCTCGGTGTTCGCCGGTGGTCTGCTCGCGGTGGGCGGGACGCTGCAGCGCTGGCTCAAGCCCGTCGTGGGAGCCCACGAACCGGCCGCGAACGCCCTGCCGTCCTGGGTCAGCACCGCCCTGTCGCTCGGTTTGGTCGCCATCGGAATCGCGGTGGCCTACCGGATGTACGCCACCGCACCCATCCCGCGAGTCGCCCCCTTCGCGGTCAACCCGCTGACGACGGCCGCACGCAGAGACCTCTACGGCGATGCCCTCAACGAGGAGGTGTTCATGCGCCCCGGCGCCCAACTGACGCACGCGCTGGTCGAATTCGACGACGCGGGCGTGGACGGCTCCGTCAACGCCCTTGCGGCGCTGGTGAGCGCGACGTCGGACCGGCTGCGCGGCTTGCAGACCGGGTTCGCGCGCAACTACGCATTGTCCATGCTGGCGGGCGCCGTCCTGGTGGTCGCGCTGATCCTGGCGGTGAGGTTCTGGTGAGCGGGGCTTTCATGACCAACCTCCCCTGGCTGAGCGTGCTGTGGCTGCTGCCACTCGCGGGTGCCGTGCTGGTCATCCTGCTGCCGCCCGGGCTGCGGCAGCTCGCCAGGTGGGCCGGCCTGGTGTTCGGCCTGCTGACGCTGGCGGTGGCGGTCGTGATCACCGCCGGCTTCGAGGCCGGCGGCCCCACCTACCAGTTCGTCGAAAGCCATTCGTGGATCCCGGCTTTCGGGGCCGGCTACACCCTGGGCGTCGACGGCATCGCCGTGGTGCTGGTGCTGCTCACCGTGGTGCTGATCCCGGTGCTGCAGGTGGCCGGATGGACGGACGGAGGCGGACGCACTCACGACGATGGTGGCGACCCGCCGCGCTCGACTTCGCCGAGCTTGCGGTCCTCACGCGGCCCACACGCCTACATCGCCCTGACGCTGGCGATCGAGTCGATGGTGCTGGTCTCGGTGATCGCCCTGGACGTGCTGCTGTTCTACGTGTTCTTCGAGGCCATGCTCGTCCCGATGTACTTCCTGATCGGCGGCTTCGGTCAGGGTTCGGGCCGGTCGCGCGCCGCGGTGAAGTTCCTGCTGTACAACCTGTTCGGCGGGCTGATCATGCTGGCCGCGGTGATCGGGCTGTATGTGGTGACCGCGGAGCACGGTGCGGGCACCTTCGACTTCCGCACGATCGTGGACGCGGTGCACAGCGGGCGTCTGGGCGTCGACCCCGCGGTGTTCAAGGCGCTCTTCGGAGGCTTCATGTTCGCGTTCGCGATCAAGGCGCCGCTGTGGCCGTTCCACCGATGGCTGCCCGATGCCTGCGTGGAGGCCACGCCCGCGACCGCGGTATTGATCACGGCGGTGATGGACAAGGTCGGCACCTTCGGCATGTTGCGCTACTGCCTGCAGCTGTTCCCCGACGCCTCGACGTATTTCCGGCCGCTGATCGTGACGCTGGCCATCGTCGGCGTCATCTACGGTGCCGTCGTGGCGATCGGCCAGAAAGACATGATGCGCCTGATCGCCTACACCTCGATCTCGCACTTCGGGTTCATCGTCGCGGGCATCTTCGTGATGACCAGCCAGGGCCAGAGCGGGTCGACGCTGTACATGTTCAACCACGGCCTGTCCACCGCGGCGGTGTTCCTGATCGCCGGCTTCCTGGTTTCTCGCCGGGGCAGCCGGTTGATCGCCGACTACGGCGGTGTGCAGAAGGTGGCGCCGGTCCTGGCGGGCACCTTCCTGGTAGCCGGCATGGCCACCCTGTCGCTGCCCGGGCTGGCGCCGTTCGTCAGCGAATTCCTGGTGCTGCTGGGCACTTTCAACCGGTACTGGCTGGCCGGGGCGTTCGGGGTGACCGCGCTGGTTTTGGCGGCCATCTACATGCTGTGGCTCTACCAGCGGGTGATGACCGGGCCGCTGGCCGCGGGCAGCGAAAAGATCACCGACCTCAAGGCGCGTGAACTGCTCGTCGTCGCACCGTTGATCGCGCTGCTGATCGGTCTCGGGGTCTACCCCAAGCCGGTGCTGGAGCTGATCAACCCGGCCGTCGCCAACACGATGACCACCATCGGCCAGCACGATCCCGCGCCGAGCGTGCCGCCGGGCACCGGTCTACCCCGCACAGCCGAAGGACCGCACCGATGATCCTGCTCCCCTCCCCCAGCATCGAGTACTTCCTGCTGTCCCCGATGCTGATCGTGTTCGGCGTCGCGGTGGCCGGCGTGCTGGCCGAGGCGTTCGTGCCGCGCAGGTTCCGTTACGGCGCCCAGGTGAGCCTCGCCCTCGGCGGTCTGGTGGCGGCGTTCATCGCGGTCGTCGTGGTGAGCCGCTCGGTCTGCACGTCGGGGCGCACCGCGGTGCTCGGCGCGATGGCCGTCGACCGCACCGCGCTGTACCTGCAGGGCACCGTGCTGCTGGTGGCCGTGCTCGCGGTCATCTTCATGGCCGAACGCACGCAGTCCAAGGCGGAAAGCAGGGCGGCCGTGGGTGCCGCACGGGCGGCCGGCCTGGATTCCTTCACCCCGCAGGCCTCCGCGGTGCCCGGCAGCGACGCCGAGATCGAGGCCGAGCGGGCGGGGGCCGCGCAGACCGAACTCTTCCCGCTGACGATGCTGTCGGTCGGCGGCATGATGGTGTTCCCCGCGTCCAACGACCTGCTGACCATGTTCGTCGCGCTGGAAGTGCTGTCGCTGCCCCTGTACCTGATGTGCGGGCTGGCCCGTCATCGCCGCCTGCTGTCGCAGGAGTCGGCGATGAAGTACTTCCTGCTGGGCGCGTTCTCGTCGGCGTTCTTCCTCTACGGGGTCGCGCTGATCTACGGCGCGACCGGCACGCTGCTGCTGCCCGGCATCCGCAAAGCCCTTGCCGCCCAAGCCGACACGTCGATGGCGCTGGTCGGCGTCGCGCTCCTGTCGGTCGGCCTGCTGTTCAAGGTCGGCGCGGTCCCCTTCCACTCCTGGATTCCCGACGTCTACCAGGGCGCGCCCACCCCGGTCACCGGACTCATGGCGGCGGCCACCAAGGTCGCGGCGTTCGGCGCGCTGCTGCGGGTGGTCTACGTGGCGCTGCCGCCGCTGCACGACCAGTGGCGGCCGGTGTTGTGGACGATCTCCATCCTGACCATGGCGGTGGGCACGGTCACCGCGGTCAACCAGACCGACGTCAAGCGGCTGCTGGCCTACTCGTCGGTCGCCCACGTCGGTTTCATCCTCACCGGCGTCATCGCCGACAGCCATTCGGGCCTGTCGGCCACGTTGTTCTATCTGCTCGCCTACAGCTTCAGCACGATGGGGGCGTTCGCCATCGTGAGCCTGATCCGCGACGCCGACGGCGTCGAGGACGCCACCGTGTCGCACTGGGCGGGGCTCGGGCAGCGCTCACCCATTGTGGGCGTGATGTTCTCGCTGTTCCTGCTGGCCTTCGCCGGCATCCCGCTGACGAGCGGGTTCGTCAGCAAGCTGGCCGTGTTCCGGGCCGCCGCCCAGAGCGGGGCGGTGCCGCTGGTGGTCGTCGGTGTGATCGCCAGCGGGGTCGCCGCGTATTTCTATGTGCGCGTGATCGTGTCGATGTTCTTCACCGAGGCGACCGAGGACACGCCCCACGTGGTCGCGCCCGGCATCCTGAGCAAGGCCGCGATCGCCGTGTGCGCCGTGGCCACCGTGGCGCTGGGGGTGTTCCCGCAGCCGCTGCTCGACCTGGCCGACCACGCCGCGCACCTGCTGCACTGAGCCGGCCGCCCCGCCGGGCCGTCAGCCCTGGTTGACGCAGTGTTGTCCCCGGGGTTCCGTACGCCCGAGGTCAAGGTGGCCCCGCTGGCATTGGTGGCCGCGTTCGCGATGCCAGCGTTGTTCGCGCCCGAGTTGTCGATGCCGGTCAGCTGGGTGCCCGAGTTGTCGATGCCCCTATTGCCGTCGCCGATGTTGCCGAATCCCGCGCTCGGTACCCCGATGGCGCCGGTGCTCGTGTTCTGGTATCCGGAGACCTCGACGCCCGAGCTGTAGAACCCGGAGACGGCGGTGCCGATGCCCGAGACCGTGCCGGCCTGCGTGCACGAGCTGCCGATACTCGTGTTCAGGCTGCCCGCGTTGCCCAGGCCGGTTCCGGGGTTCCCCGAGTTTCCAGCGCCAGGTGTTGGGGGGTGTCGGAGGCGGAGAAGCCGACGTTGCCGGTGGACTCGCCCGCGTACGCGCCGGTGGTCCCCCGCCGGCTGGTGCCACCGGGGTTGAACGCCCCATGTTCGTCAAGCCCGAGTCGAAGGCCCCATCTCGGAGGCACCGGAGTTGTAGCCCCGGAGTTGTCGAACCCGTTGTCGTGGTAGCCGGCGTTCTGGAAGCCGAAAGGTTGGGTGCCCGCGGTCGTGAGCCCGGCCAGTGTCGACGTCAACGAACCGAACGGTGCTGCGGCAGAACTCAACTCGGCTGCCAGGCCGTCCCACGCCGCGCCGCCTCAAGCATTCGGGGGCGAACCGGTCACCGCGAACATCAGCAGCCAATAGATCTGCGGCGACAACGCCGAAAAGCTGCCGACGCGACTCCCGTTCGCAGGCCACCCCACACCGGTCAGGACGGATCCGGTCAGGACGGATCCGGTCAGGACGGGGCAGGAAAGCCGCGCGATGAACGGTTCGACACATTGTGGGAAGGCCCGTTGTCGGTGGTGCGGCCCCCGACTAGGGCGGTGCTGTTTTGGTCAGCGGATTTCGGCGTGCCTGAGCGGATTTAGCGCGGGCGGGCGGCGAGGATCAGATGCGTGGCTTTGGGACGGGAGAATCGGCAGGGCCGATTCGATGACGTGATGCTGCTGGTCGGTGATCAGCTGCCGGCGAGCAGTGTCTATCGGCTGCTGGCCGAGCACGGTGGGGCGCTGTTCGGTGATGACTATTTCGCCGACTTGTTCAAGCGCTCCGTGCTGGGTCGGCAGCCGGTGCCAGCGCGGGTAATGGCCACGGTGATGCTGCTGCAGGAATACGAGGGGCTTTCGGATCGGGAGGCCTGCGACCGGCTGGCATTTGATCTGCGCTGGAAAGCGGCCGCGGGGTTGACCGTGGACGCCGAGGCATTTCATCCCACGGTGCTGGTCGGCATGCGCAACCGGCTACGCGCATCCAAGCGGCCACGCCGGTTGTTCGAGGACGTCAACACCATCGCGCGAGCGGCGGGGTTGTTGCGCGGACGCCGGCGGGTGCTGGATTCGACGCCGCTGTTGGATGCGGTGGCCACTCAGGACACGGTGATCCAACTGCGAGCTGCGATCCGCAAACTACTCACGGTCGCCGATCGGGCCGATCCGGAGTTGGCCGGTGCCGTGCGCACCGCGCTGACCCGCGACGATGACGACACCAGCTTGGGCAAACCGCCATGTGACTGGGACGATCCCAAAGCTCGCGAAGCCTTGGTGGATGCACTGGTGCAGGACGCCAACGCCGCACTGGATGCCTGCGATGGTCGCGAGCTTGACGGGACACTCAGTGAGGCGGTCGAGTTGTTGGCACTGGAGGCCGGCCAAGACGTCGAGGCCGGCGACGACGGGGTTTTTCGTATCGCCCGGCGGGTGGCCCGCGATCGGCTGATCTCCACCGTCGATACCGAAGCCCGCCATGGACACAAGTCGCGCGCGCGGACCTTCGATGGCTGCAAGTCCCATCTCGCTATCGACCCCGACGACGAGCTGATCACCGGAGTGGCCGTCACCCCGGCCAACGCCGCCGACCGTGAGGTCATCGACGAGCTGCTGGGCAACCCCGCCACCGACACCACAAGTGCTGCACCCGACGCCGACGCCGACGCCGACGCCGACGCCGACGCCGACGCCGATGCCGATGCCGATGCCGATGCCGATGCCGATGTAACGATCACGGTGAGCAGGTGCACAACGAGTCGGAGCCGAATGTCTTTGAGGTATATGGTGATTCGGCTTACGCCGATGGAGCCACCCTCGATGAGCAGACCCAACGCGGTCATGACATGCGCGCCAAGGTGCCCCCGGTGCGCAACGCCAACGGCTATTCCAAAGACCAGTTCCGCATCGACCTGGCTGCCAGCACCGTCACCTGCCCAGCCGGGCACACCGTGGCCATCAGCACCGGCCGGCGTCAGCAGATAGCTCACTTCGGGGCATTGTGTGAGTCGTGTCCGCTGCGGGCGGGCAGACTGCACCAAAGCCCGCCGTGGACGGGTGATCACCATCCATACCCATGAAGCCGCCCTACAGCACGCCAAAGCCCGCCAACGCGATCCAGACTGGCAGGCCGATTACCGAACGTATCGGCCGGTCGTGGAAACGCAAGATCAGTCACTTCACCCGTCGCCCCTGGGGTGGCCGCAAGGCTCGGTGCGGCGGACAAAAACGCATTCTGACCGACATCTTGGCAAGAGCAGGAGCCATCAACCTCGCTCGATTGGCCACCCTGGGCCTGCATTCAGACGCCGGGGGCTGGGCCATCGCCTGATTCGGGACCACCGGGCCATCAGGCCGCCTGGCGATCCCGTTGATATCAGCCAGCGAAAGCCCCCCAACCGTCGAGACCCCGATACCGCAAAACCCCCGCCCTGCTGGAGGCCACTACATCAGCGGCGTCCTAGGTGAACGGCCGCGCGGCCAGCACGAAAATCGCCAACGCGCCCGGCGGGGCCACAAGCGGCAACCACGGCGACTGCAGCGGGAACGACGCCGCAACCAACCCGGCCGACGTAAAGCACAGGGCGGCAACCCACGTCGCCCTGCTGCCGACGACAACGGCGGCCGACGCACCGGCGGCGTGCCGGGACACCAGATACGCCGCGGCGCACAGCCCCGCCAGGCCGACGGGCACGGGCGGCGGGCCGGACAGCGCGATCGTGACCACCACGAGCAACACGGCAAGCGTTGCGGCGGCGCGGAACACCGTCCCGACGGCGACCGCCGTCAAAGCCGCCGCGCCCGCGACCATCGCCGGCCCGTGCGAGCCCGCGGCGACCGACACCACCATCAGCAGACCGGCCGCGATCGACACCGCGGGAATGCCCACCCGTGCCGCGCCCGCGATGCCCGCGCTCATCCCCGCAGCCGTCCCCGCACCCGGTGCCGACGGTCCGGCAGCACGCCCATCGCCTGCTCCAACGCGGCGCCTTCCCGCCACGGCACGATGTCGACACCGACGGCGGCCATGTCGCGATACATGGCGGAGCGCTGCAGCGCCCACAATTCGTCCACCAGGGGGTCGCGCTCGCCCTCGAACGGGGAGCGGTCGAGGATGTCGACCGCCAGGACGACGTGCCCGCGCCGGCGGAGGTCGATCAACGCCAGCGCGAACTCGGTGTCGAGCAGCGTGGAGAACGCGATGACGATCGCCCCCGCGGGGACGGCCGCGCGCGGCGCCAGCGTGCCGGTGGTGTCCTCGAAGTGCTCGCCGGCGCCCAGCACGGTGTCGAGCACCCGGAAGAACTGGCGCTGGCCGATGTCGGCGCCGAGCCATCGCGGGCGGTTGCCGCCCAGGGCGACGATGCCGGCGCGATCACCGTGCCGCAGCGCCGTCTGCACCACCTGCGCCGCTCCGCGGACGGCCCGTTCGGTGGCCTCGGTGGCCGGGCCGGCCGGCTGACGATAGGTGTCGATCAGCACCACCACGTCGGCGGCGCGGTCGGTCAGCCGTTGCGTCACGTGCAACGCGCGGCGGCGCGCGCTCACCGGCCAGTTCACCGCCCGCAACTGGTCGCCCGGCACGTAGGGGCGAATGTCGGCGTATTCGACGCCCGGGCCGGCGTGCCGGGTCAGGTGTGCGCCCAGGCGGTCGAGCAGCTCGGTCTGCGGGATCGGCGTCGACTGCGGCGGCGTCAGCGGGAACACGATGACGGCGGCGACGTCGACGGTGGCCGTACCGGTCAGCAGCCCGCCCCGCGCGACCACGTCCACGCGGGCCCGCACGCAGTACCGGCCCCAGCGATGCGCCGTCGCCGCAACCGTTTTCGCCGCGCCGCCATCGGAGTCGAGGACTTCGAGCCGCATGCCCGCGACGGCCGGGACCGCCAGCTCGACGGTTATGGCCCCGGCGTCGTCGGTGGTCGCCCACACCCTGAGCCGCACCTGCTCGTCTTCGAAGCAGCGCTGCGACCCGGGTTCGCCGTGCACGCGGATCGGGGGCACCGGACGCTGCCAGCTGATCGAGCACAGCATACCGAGCAGCGGTGCGGCGAACGCGATCAGTTGCCACCGGTCGCCGATCACCGCGGCAACCAGCGCAGCCGCCGCACACGTCGCGACCGCCAGCGTCAACGGGGCTGCGCGCCAGCGGAACTCGACCGCGCGGGCCTCCATCACGCCGGGCCCGTCACGCCGGGGCCGTCACGCCGGGCCCGGCGTGGCTTGACCGTCGCCGCCGCCGGTGCGGGGCACCGGCAGGCGCCGCAACAGTTCTTCGACGACGTCGGCGCCCTGGATCTTTCGCACCCACATCTCGGGCCGCAGCGTGATCCGGTGCGCGACCGCCGGGATCGCCAGCGCCTTCACGTCTTCGGGAATCACGTAGTCCCGCCCGAGCAACAACGCACGGGCACGGGCCAGCTGGACCAGGTCGAGCTCGGCACGCGGGCTGGCACCGACCGCGACCTGCGGATGGTGCCGGGTGGCCGCGGCCAGCGACACCACGTAGCGCAGGACGTCGTCGTGCACGCTCACCTGTTCCACCGATTCGCGCATGGCCAGCAGATCGTGCGCGTCCACCACCTGATCGACCACCGGCTCGGCCGAACCGCGTTCCAGGCGCCGGCGCAGCATCGCGGTCTCGTCGCGCTCGGAGAGGTAGCGCAGTTCCAGCCGGATCGCGAACCGGTCCAGCTGCGCCTCGGGCAGCGGGTAAGTGCCCTCGTACTCGATCGGGTTGTCGGTCGCCAGGACGATGAACGGCGTTGGGAGCTGGTGTGTTTCGCCGTCGATGCTGACCTGGCGTTCGGCCATCGCCTCCAGCAGGGCGGCCTGCGTCTTGGGCGGGGTGCGGTTGATCTCGTCGGCGAGCAGCAGGTTGGTGAAGATGGGTCCGGCGCGGAAATCGAACCGGCCCGACTGCATGTCGTAGATCGTCGAGCCGAGCAGGTCGGCCGGAAGCAGGTCGGGCGTGAACTGCACCCGGGTGAACCGCAGCCCCAACACGGCGGCGAAGGACCGCGCGATCAGCGTCTTGCCGAGTCCCGGCAGGTCCTCGATCAGCACATGCCCGCGGGCGAGCACCGCGGTGAGGATGAGCGTGAGCGCCGAACGCTTACCCACCACCACCCGTTCGATCTCGTCGATCACCGCGCCGCAGTACGCGGTGGTCTTGTCGGCCGGCAGCGCGGTGGGCAAGGTCATACCTGCTCCAGCTTCCGTAGGATCGCCTCCAGCGCGGCGCGGCCGGGGCCGGGCCCGCGGTCACCGCCGCGGGTGACGTTGTCGGGATTGACCCAGTCCCAGAGTTCGGCTCCGAACAGCATCCGGCCGCTGGCGTGATACGCGGCGGAATCCTTCGAAAGCCTTTGCCCGGTGGCGAGCTCGTAGCGCCGCGCCAGCATCGGTCGCAGATGGCGGTCCCAGTCGGCCCGCGTCGAGTCCGACCATCGGATGGTCGTTTCCGTGTTGGCGACCCAGCGGCGCAGCGAGTCCCCAAGGTCGTCGGTGCCGGGTTCGTCGTCGGGTTGCGGTCCCCTTCCCACGACGCGGCGGACGTTGAGCAGCACCAGCGCCAGCGCGACACCGGCGGCCACGAGCACGAGCGCGCGGTCGGGCAGCGCCAGCGCCAGCAGTTCCACACTGACGATGAGGCAGAGGCCAAGGATGACAATCCTTTTCATGCGTGGCTCGCGGATCGGAGCTCGCCGAGCACCAACTGCAGCAGTCGTACCGCGACGTCGCGGTGGCCCTCGTTCATCACGTGCGGGCTGAACCGCGCCTCGCCGAACAGGTCGACCAGCTGGATGGCGTTGTCGGCGTGCAGCGCATGGCGCTCGACGGCGCGGGCCAACACCTCGGTCGGGGTGTCGAAGTCCTGCGGGACGGCGCCCGGCACGTTGGCGAGCTCGCGCTCCATCGCGGCGTAGCAGGCGATGATCGCCTCGCGCGGTTCCCGGCGCAGGTCTGCCATCTCGGCCAGGCCGCGCTCGGCGGCCCGCACCAGCGAACCCGAATTCGTTGGCGGCGCAGGGGATTCGCGGTCGTCCACGGCCGTTAGGCCGGGCGTCTTGGCGCGCCAGCGCCGTCGCGACTCGAGGATCGTGCCAACGACGAGGATCGGCAGCAGGGGCAGCGTACAGGCGATCAGGACTCCGGACATGTTGCCGGAGTTGCCCTGTGGGGGTTGCCGGGGCGATGCGGATCCGGCGTGCGCCGGGCGCTGCGACGCGCTCGTGGACCCCGGCGCGGGGGGCGTGACGTCGTGCCCGGCCGCGACCCGGGTCAGCAGCGTCAGCACCAGCAGCAGGCCCGCGATCACCCCGAGGCCGATCAGCAGCACGCGCCAGCCCGGCCGGCCGGTGCCGGTGCCGAGCAGCGCGGGCAGGTCCGGCCCACCGGGTGCGAACCCTCGCGGATCGCGCAGCCGCGCGACCACGGCGATCGCGAGCAGCGTGACCGTCCCGGCCAGCGCCGCGACGACGGCCGTCCAGGCCGCGGGGTTGCTGCCCGCGTCGGTGCGGGGGGCCCGGTCGTGGGCCGGAAGGTAGCCGCGCAGCGCCGCCGCGACGACGAGCAGGAGCACGATCAGCGCCAGGACCCGCGCCGTCGGTTTGTCACTACCGGGCATCTCGTCACTACCGGGCATCTCGTCACTACCGGGCATCGGCACACCACTCGACCGGTTCACCGCCGCCGTTGCGGCTTGGGTTTTTCATACTGGCACGCCGGGCGGCCGCTTCGCCAGGGCCGCCGGCGCCGGCCGGGCAGGTCGCGCGTCATCCACAGTCCGCGTTTCATCCACAGCCCGACCGAACGCCATGGTTGTACGAACATATGTTCGATAGCGTGGGGTCATGGTCGCGTTGGGCCCCGAACAGGCACGAGAGCGGATCGGCGCCGCCCTCGACGCGATCGACGCCGCGCACGACACGCTGCGCGAGACCTCCTCGGATGTGGTCGGCAACGCCTTCCGGGTCGGCGTGGCCGAGCGGCTCGAGACTCAGCACCGCACCAACCGCGGCCTGATGTACCGGTTCTTCGCCGAGATCGCCGAACCGCCCGACGGCAGCCAGTGCGTGCCGGCGGAACGAGAGAGGCTGTGGGCCCGGCTGCGCATCCCGCCGCGGGAAATCAAACGCCGCTTCAAGCTCGCCGCGCGGATCCGGCCGCGGCGCTCGTTGACGGGCCAGCCGCTGCCTCCGGAGCTGCCGGATCTGGCCGCCGCGGTCGAGGCGGGCGACATCGGCGAGGACCACATCCGCGCGGTATGCGACGCGGTCGACGTGCTGCCGTCCTGCGTTTCGCCCTCCGACGTGGCGGATGCCGAGCGAACGCTGGTGCGGCACGCGCGGAAACTCGATGCCGGCGTCGTCGCCAAGCTCGGTCAGCGGATCGCGGACCACCTCAATCCCGACGGGCTGTTCAACGACGAGGATCGGGCCCGCCGCCGCGCGCTGCGCCTGGGCCCGCAGGGGCCCGACGGCATGTCGCGGCTGTCGGGGTTGATCGACCCCGAGGCTCGGGCGTACTTCGAGGCCATCGAGGCGGCCGTGCGTCCGGGCCGCCACCAGACCGACGACACCGAGCCCGGCGCGCGCGACGAGCGCACACCCGCCCAGCGCTGCCACGACGCGCTCAAGCTCGGGCTGGAGGCCGCGATCTCCTCCGGCCGGCTCGGCGTGCACCGCGGCCACCCCGTGACGGTGATCGTCACCACCACGCTGGCCGAACTCGACCGGGCCGCCGCCGCGGCTGCCGACGAGTCGGTCCCGATGCCCCCGCCCGCGCGCACCGGCGGCGGCTCCAGGCTGCCGATGCCGGACCTGATCCGCATGGCCGCCGAGGCGATTCACTGCCTGGCGGTGTTCGACGAGCACACCGGCCGGCCGCTGTACCTGGGCCGCCAGAAGCGGATCGCGACAGCCGATCAGCGGCTCATCTGCTACGCCCGCGACCGGGGCTGCACGCGCCCCAATTGCCTTGAATCGGGCTATAACTGCGAAGTTCACCATTCACCGGACTGGGCCGAAGGCGGCCGCACCGACGCGGATTCGTTGCATTTCGCCTGCGGCGGCGACCACGGCGGGGCGAGCCGCGGCGAGTGGCGCACCGAGGTCACCGGCAACGGTCGACTCGGCTGGACCAACGGCGACGGCCCGCCGGAGATCAATCACGCGCACCATCCCGAGGAACTCCTGCGCAACGATCCCGACCCGCCTTCCGAACGCGACGGTTGAGGCGCTGAAACGGGTTTCGCCGCCGGTTCGCCGGGTAGCGGTCCAGGGCCCGGATCCGCTCGACCCAGATCGATCGAGAATGGGGGAACCATCATGGACATCACGGACAGGCCCTGCACCGGCCCCCGCTGCGCGCACGCAGGCCACCACGCACGGGACCAGCTTCCCGCCCGACGAGCCGGCGCCGCCGGGCCCGCCCGGCGCCTGAGCCCGGGCCCGAGCAGGGCCGCTCAGTCGCGTTCGAACGGCCGGAAGCTGCCGTCGAGGACCTGCAGATGGCCGATCGTGCGGCCCGTCACCTTGCCCGGATCGACCAGGGTCAATTCGACTGCCGCACGAGCGAATTCATCGGCGTCGGAGGTGTCGCCGAACTCCCGGGCGTAGTACGCCAGCCCCGGGGTCAGGATGGGCTTGGACGGCGACAACGCATTGACCGCGACGTGGTGCTCGGCGAGGTCGTAGGCCGCGCACTGGGTGAGGTGCTCGAGCGCCGCCTTCGACCCGCCGTAGCCGGGCAGCACCCCCCCGCCGCGGTCGGGGTAGGGCCCGTCGCCGGGCAGTCGGGACGCGATGGAGCTGATGTTGACGACCGAGCCCCCGCCCGCGTCGATCATGTCGGGGCACACCCGCTGCATCAGCTCGTAGGCGGCGAAGACCGCGATCTCGAAGTGCCGGCGGTACGCGGCCAGGGGGATGCTGACGAACCCGGGCCAGCCGGGCTTGGCGCCACCCGCCGTGGCCGTCGGCTTGGTGCGCGGCGCGGCGCCCGGCGCCCGCGGGCGCCCCGGCGCGGTGAAGGCCGCATTGTTCACCAGGATCGTGATGGGCCCCAGGGCATCCCGTGCCGACTGCACCAATCGCCCGACGTCCTCGCGGTCGGTCAGGTCGGCCCGGACCGCGACGGCGCGGCCGCCGGCCGACTCGATCGCTGCGACCGTCTCGCCGATGGTCCCCGGCAGCCTCTCGTCCCACACCTGCTCGGTGCGGCCCGCGACGGCAACGGCCGCACCCTCGGCCGCGAGAGCCACGGCGATCGCGGCGCCCAGGCCGCGGCTGCCGCCGGTGACGATCGCGGCCCGCCCCTCGAGCCGGCCCGTCATCGCCGCACCCCGTGCACGACGATGGCGGTGGTCTGGTCCACCCACGCCTCGTCGAGTTCGTCCTCCGGGCGCAGCAACATCCGCAGCATCGTCGCTCCTCCGATCAGCTCGATCAACCGGTCCGGGTCCACGTCGGCGTGCGCCTCGCCCCGCTTGACGGCCTCGCCCAACCGCAGGCGCACCGCGGCGAACACGTCGACGAAGCGCGACATGACCCGCGCGTTGAGGGCGGGGTCGGCGGTCATGTCGGCCACCAGGCCGGGCAGCGCGGCGCGCACGATTGGCGTGGTGAACACGTCGCGGGTGGCCTCGATCATCATCCGGACGTCGGCGGCGATGTCGCCGGCCGGCGCATCCAGCGCGGTGGGGGCCGTCGGGAAGGCCGCCTCGTGCACCAGTTCGGCCTTGCTCGACCACCGCCGGTACAGCGCGGATTTCGTCGTGCCGGCACGCTCGGCGACCGCGGCCAGGCTCAGATTCGAATAGCCGATCTGCACAAGCAGTTCCGCGGTTGCCGATAAGATGGCCGAATCGATGCGCGGGTCCCGCGGTCGGCCGGCGCCGGGGGCCTTGTCAAGGGCGGACGGGTCTGCTTTCATATCGCTACCTACCGTATCGTAATTGCCCCTATCGTATGCCGCGAAAAGCCGCGAACAAGTCTCAAAGAATGGAGGCCCCCGTGGCCACCGAACCTGTCCTCGACAAAGTCGACCGCCTGCAGCGCTCGAGCCGGGACGTCACCACCCTGCCGGGGGTGATGTCGCGATGGCTGTCGACCGTCCTGCCGGGCGGCGCGACGCCGGAGGTCACCGTCGAGAGCGGCGTGGATTCCACGGGCATGTCCTCGGAAACCATCATCCTGACCGCCCGCTGGCAGCAGGACGGGCAGCAGATCGAACAGAAGCTCGTGACCCGGGTGGCCCCCGCCGCCGAGGACGTGCAGGTCTTCCCCAGCTACCGGCTCGATCACCAATTCGAGGTGATACGCAAGGTCGGCGAGCTCACCGAGGTCCCCGTTCCGCCGGTCCGCTGGCTGGAACCCACCGGCGGTGTGCTGGGCACGCCGTTCTTCGTGATGGACTACGTCGACGGCGTGGTGCCGCCCGACGTCATGCCCTACACCTTCGGCGACAACTGGTTCGCCGACGCGCCCGCCGAACGACAGCGCGAACTGCAGGACGCCACCGTCGGGGTGCTGGCCAAGCTGCACGCAATACCGAACGCCGCCAAAGAATTCGGGTTCCTCACCGAGGGCTCCGAGGGCGACACCGCCCTGCGCCGCCACTTCAACTGGGTGCGCTCCTGGTACGACTTCGCGGTGCCCGACATCGGCCGCTCACCGCTGCTGGAGCGGACGTTCGCATGGCTCGAAACCCACTGGCCGGCCGAGGCGGCCGCCGGCGAAACCGTGCTGTTGTGGGGCGATGCCCGGGTGGGCAACGTGTTGTACCGCGACTTCCAGCCGGTGGCGGTGCTGGACTGGGAGATGGTGACGCTCGGCCCACGCGAACTCGACGTGGCGTGGATGATATACGCGCACATGGTCTTTCAAGAACTCACGGGCCTCGCGGGCATGCCGGGCCTGCCGCAGGTGATGCGCGAGGACGACGTGCGCGCCACCTATCGATGGCTCACCGGCGTCGACATCGGCGACCTGAACTGGTTCTACGTCTACTCGGGCGTGATGTGGGCCTGTGTGTTCATGCGCACCGGCGCCCGGCGCGTGCACTTCGGCGAGATAGAGCGGCCCGACGACCCGAATTTCGCGGAATCGCTGTTCTACCACGCCGGACTGATGCGCCGTTTGATCGGCGAGGGTCTCATCGGAGAGGACCGGTAATGCCGCCGTCACTTGGCCCGCTCGACGAGTTCCCCATACACCAGATCCCCCAGCCGATCGCGTGGCCGGGCCCCTCGGACCGCAACTTCTACGACCGCTCCTATTTCAACGCCCACGACCGCACCGGGGACATCTTCGTCATCAGCGGCATCGGCTACTACCCGAACCTGGGCGTCAAGGATGCGTTCATGCTGGTCCGGCGCGGCGACACCCAGACCGCGGTGCACCTGTCCGACGCCATCGACTCCGACCGCCTCAACCAGCACGTCAACGGCTACCGCATCGAGGTCGTCGAGCCGCTGCGCAAGCTGCGGCTGATCCTCGACGAAACCGACGGCATCGCAGCCGATCTCACCTGGGAGGGCCTGTTCGACGTGGTCCAGGAGCAGCCACACCTGATGCGGTCCGGCAACCGGGTGACGCTGGACGCCCAGCGTTTCGCCCAGCTGGGCGCCTGGAGCGGCCGCATCGCGATCGACGGCGACGAGATCGCCGTCGACCCGGCGACCTGGATCGGCAGCCGCGACCGGTCCTGGGGCATCCGGCCGATCGGCGAGCCCGAGCCGGCGGGCCGCCCCGCCGACCCGCCCTTCGAGGGCATGTGGTGGCTGTACGTGCCGATGGCGTTCGACGAGTTCGCGATCGTGCTGATCATCCAGGAAGCGCCCGACGGCTTCCGCTCGCTCAACGACTGCACCCGGGTGTGGCGCGACGGCCGCGTCGAGCAGCTGGGCTGGCCGCGAGTGAAAATCCACTACCGCTCCGGCACCCGCATCCCGACCGGGGCGACCATCGACGCCACCGCCCCGGACGGCACGCCGGTGCACTTCGACGTCGAGTCCAAGCTGCCCGTCCCCATCCACGTCGGCGGCGGCTACGGCGGCGACTCCGACTGGCTGCACGGAATGTGGAAGGGCGAGAAGTTCGCCGAACGGCTGACCTACGACATGACCGACCCGACGATCGTCGCGCGGTCCGGGTTCGGCGTCATCGACCACGTGGGCCGGGCGCTGTGCCGCGACGGCGACGCGGGGCCGGTGGAGGGCTGGGGACTCTACGAGCACGGCGCGCTGGGCCGCCACGACCCGTCCGGGTTCGCCGACTGGCTGTCGGTCGCCCCGTAGCCGCTTGGGGGTGGAAGCTGGGCATTCCCGCCCGGGTGCGGTTCACTGGACGGCGTGACAGCTCCGCCCCCGAACGCCGGCCCCCCTAACGCCGGCAGCTGGAACGTTGACGTCGTCGTGGTCGGTGCCGGCTTTGCCGGCTTGGTCGCCGCGCGGGAACTGACCCGACTGGGCCATGACGTGGTGGTCTTCGAGGGCCGCGACCGCGTCGGTGGCCGCTCGTTCACCGGCAGCGTCGCCGGGCTGCCCGCCGACATGGGCGGCACCTTCGTCGGCCCCACCCAGGACGCGGTGCTGGCGTTGGCCGCCGAACTGCAGATCCCGACCACACAAACCCACCACGACGGCCGGAGCATCATCCAGTGGCGCGGGTGGGCGCGGCCCTACCGCGGCACCATCCCCAAGCTTTCGCTGGCCGGGCTGATCGACATCGGCCGGCTGCGCTGGCAGTTCGAGCGGATCGCCCGCCGCATCCCGCTGGCGGCCCCCTGGGACGCGCGCCGCGCCCGCGAGCTCGACGCCCAGTCGCTCGGCGACTGGTTGCGCTCGGTGCGCGCCTCCGACTCCTCCCGCGACCTGCTGGCGATCATGGCCCGGGTGACCTGGGGGTGCGAGCCCGACGACGTGTCCATGCTGCACGCGGCCCGCTACCTGCGCGCCGCCGGGGGCCTGGACCGCCTCCTCGACGTCGAAAACGGTGCGCAGCAAGACCGTTTTCCGGGCGGCACGCAGCAGATCGCCGAGGCGGTGGCGGCCGAACTAGGCGCCCGCGTCGTGCTCGGCGCCCCGGTGCGGCGCATCGAGCGCCACGGCGCAGGGGTCACGGTCACATCCGACCGGGTCCGGGCCGAGGCCGGATTCGTCGTCGTCGCCGTCCCACCCGCCCACCGCGCGGCCATCGAGTTCACTCCCCCGCTGCCGAAGGAGTACCACGACCTCGCCCGGCACTGGCCGCAGGGCCGCCTCAGCAAGGCTTATGCGGCGTACTCCACACCGTTCTGGCGGGCCGACGGATATTCCGGCCAGGCGCTGTCGGACGAAGGCCCCGTCTTCATCACCTTCGACCTCAGCCCGCACGCCGACGGGCCGGGCATCCTGATGGGTTTCGTCGACGCCCGCGCGTTCGACTCGCTGCCCGCCGAGCAGCGCCGCCGCGACGCGTTGCGCTGCTTCGCGTCGCTGTTCGGCAACGACGCGCTCAAACCTCTCGACTATGTCGACTATTGCTGGGGCACAGAACAATTCGCGCCCGGTGGCCCGACGGCGGCGGTGCCGCCGAAGTCGTGGACCCGGTTCGGACGGTACCTGCGCCGGCCGGTCGGACCGATCCACTGGGCCGGCACCGAAACCGCCGACGAATGGACCGGATTCCTCGACGGCGCCGTCCGGTCCGGCCGCCGCGCGGCCGCCGAGGTCGCCGCCCTGCTGTGAGCGTCCCGCTATGAACTGATGTGCCGCACCCGCACGTCGCGGCTGACCGATCCGGCGAGCTCCCGCAGATGGCGGGTCACCTCGGCGGGCCGCTCCAGCATCGAGCAGTGGCCGCCGGGCAGCTCGACGAGGCCCACGACGTTGGGCGCGGACCGCGCGATCGCGCGGGACTGGCTGATGGGCGTCAGCCGGTCGCGCTCGCTGCCGATCACCAGCGTCGGCACGGTCAGGCCCGCAAGGTCGAGGTACCGCGACCCCAGCGACCCGACGAGCATCCGCGCGCAGCCGCCGCGCCCCGCGGGCGAGGTCTGCGCGAACAGCTCGTAGACGAGCCTGGCCGCGCTCGGGTCCGCGTCCTTGGCGACGGCCAGCATCGCGACCAGGTGGCGACTCGGGATGCGGGCGACGCCGGGCAGCGGGAACCCGCCGAACGCGCTGATCAGCCCGCGCGCGACCAGGTCCCGCGCCGGCGACAACCCGCGCGGCACCGGCAGCAGGCTCACCTTGCTGACCAGGTCGCCGGTCGTGGTGTTGATCAGGGCCACCGCGTCGGCGCGCCGCTGCACCTTGTGGCGGTACCGCGCGGACCAGGCCGCGATCGCGATGCCGCCCATCGAATGCCCGGCCACCACCGCGCGTTCGTGCGGCGCCAGGGTCGCCTCCAGCACGCAATCCAGGTCGGAGGCAAGGGCTTTGAGGGTGTAGCCGTTGCCGCGCGGGACGCCGCTGCGCCCGTGGCCCCGGTGGTCGAAGGCGATCACCCGGTAGTCGGTGGCCAGGTCGGCGATCTGGTACGCCCACGCCCGGATCGCACAGGTGATGCCGTGTGTCAGCACGATCGGATAGCCGTCCGCGGGGCCGAACACCTCCGTGTGCAGCGGGGTGCCGTCGGCCGCGCGCACCGTCAGCGCCTGGCTTGGCGGCAACACATCGGACAGGGCAACATCGGACAGGGCATCGTCGCCGCGGGTGGATCGCCTGGGACTCATGCGGCTCTCCCCCTCCAGTGCGGCCACGCTGCCGCGGTTTCGGATGGCGCGAGTCTAACGTGACGCCGGCGTCAATTCCGGCACATTCGCCGAATTTCCACCGCGAATCCCCTTGGTTTCCGGTCCTATTCGGCGGTCACCACCCAGGAGGCGAGCAACCGCAGCGCGTCCGCGGACCGCGAGTGCGGTTCGGCCGTGTAGCCGAACAACGACAGCCCGCCCGGGCCGATGTCGAACATGTTGTAGATCAGCACCAGCTCATCGACGCCCGCGTGCCGGAACCGCTTGACGCCGTGGCGGTGCGCCTTGACGTTGTGCGCCGCCCAGCGCCGGCGGAAGTCTTCGCTGCGTGGCGAGCTCGCCGACGAGCCGGGTGACCGCCGGCGAGTCCGGGGAGCGCGCCGCCTCGCCCTGCAACAGGGAGACGGCATCGTCGGCGGCGACGTCCCACTCCGGGAAGACCCGGTCCGCGGCGGCGTCGAAGAAGACGAAGCGGGCCAGGTTCGGCGTCCCCCTGGTGCGGGCGAACAGCGGCGCGTGAAGCGCCCGTCCGAGCGCGTTGGCGGCCACGACGTCGAGATGCCCGCTGAGCACGACGGCCGGGGCGGTGACCATGCTGTCCAGCAGGTCCTGCACACCGTCGGGCACCGCCGGGCCCGAACGCCGCGGTGCCCGGGTCCGGTCGCCCCGGTTGGTGGCCGCACGCACCAGGTCGAACAGGTGCGTGGACTCCGCCTCGCCCAGTCGCAGCGCCCGCGCGACGGCGTAGAGCACCTCGTCGGAGACCCCGGTGACGTGCCGGCGCTCGATCTGGGTGTAGTAGTCGATGCTCACACCGGCCAGGTGCGCGACCTCCTCGCGCCGCAGCCCGGGCACGCGCCGGCGCCGGCCCGGCGGCAGCCCCACGTGCCCGGGCGTGAGCCGCGCGCGCCGGGTCATCAAGAAGTCCCTGATGTCGTTGGCGATATCCATGTCCAGGGCAAGGGATACCCACCCGGCCGCGTCGCCCCGCGGCTAGCGTTCCAGCGCCTCCGCGCACGCGTCGAGAATCGCCAGGAAGCTCGAGCGCAGCAGCCGACGGCTGAACGCCTCGAGCAGGCGCCCGCCCGCCCAGACGGGGTGGGTGTAGTTGGTCAGCCAGTCGACGTGCGTCCCGGGCCCGGCGCCCGCCGGGCTCAAAGGTGCCCTCAACGGTGCCGGGGTGAACGTCAGCGTTCCGCCCTCGTGATCGAACGGCGGAAACGACCGGACGATCAGATAGGTGTAGCTACGGGGCCGGTCGTAGGCCGTGATCTTTTCGCGGAACCAGGTGCCGACGCCGGTGACCTCGCGCACCGCACCCGCCTCGTGGCCGGGCGAGTCGTGGCCGGGCGAGTCCTTGGCGTAACCGGCCCGGAGCACCAGCGGGGCGGCGGCCAGATGGGCCGGCTCGGCAAGCCAGTCGAAAACCTGCTCCACCGGTGCGGGAATCGTTCGTTCCAGGTGAATCTCGACCATGGGGTCTCCCGCCGGGCAGTCACGCTACTGGTGACGCATATGCTATTAGCCGCCCTCCCGGGCGGCCCGGGAATCGTGGCACGCAACCGCCCGAATCTTTGCGCCGCGTGGCGGCACTCACGGTGAGAGCCGTAAGCGAGCTCAAAGGGAGTTTGCTGGTACCCCCTGAGCAGGGCGCCGCCACCGATTCCCCGCCCGCATGCGCCGCCGGTCCGACGTTCGCTCCGACGGCGTGGAGCAGCGCATTCGGGCCCGGGCGGGGCGGGCCCGCACACCGCCGGCCGGCGCCGACGAGGGCGCGCGGCGAGGCGTTAGCTGCGTGCGCGCGACCGGCGTCGCGCGGGTTTGCCGTGGCTGGGTTGGATTCGGTATAAACAAAGGACGCAGCCGC
>NZ_VMQU01000150.1 GCF_007714205.1 Mycobacterium helveticum
CCGCGGCACCCCCGCCGACGACCACCACCCCCACCGGTCCGCGCCAGGTCACCTATTCGGTGACCGGCACCAAGGCGCCGGGGGACATCATCTCGGTGACCTACGTCGACGCATCCGGCCGGCGGCGCACGCAGCACAACGTGTACATTCCCTGGTCGATGACCGTCACGCCGATCTCGCAGTCCGACGTGGGCTCGGTCGAGGCGTCCAGCCTGTTCCGGCTCAGCCGGCTCAACTGCTCGATCACCACGAGTGACGGAACGGTGCTGTCCTCGAACTCCAACGACGCGCCACAGACGAGTTGCTGATGGTCAGCAAATATTCCTATCGGCGCGGCTCGGACACCATTCCGCCGGACGTGATCGATCGCCTCCTGATCGGGGCGTGCGCGGCGATCTGGCTGGTGGTGCTCGGCGTGAGCGTCGCGGCCGCCGTCGCGCTGGTGGACCTGGGCCGCGGCTTCCACAGGATGTCCGCCAGCGGCACGCACACCACCTGGGTGTTGTACGCGGTCATCGTCGTCTCCGCGCTGATCATCGCCGGGGCGATCCCGGTGCTGTTACGGGCTCGCCGCGCGGCCCAGGAGGAAACCCCGCCCCGGCCGGCGGCCGGGGCGGCGCGTGGCCCGGCGGGCGCCCCGCCGCGGACCGGTTTCCCGGCCACCACGCGCACGCTGGGGGAGCGGTCGCCCCGGCCCGGGGTGCAGGCGGCTGATCCGGCCCCCGAGTGGTCCGGTGAGGCGGTGGATCGCGTGTGGCTGCGCGGCACCGTTCTGCTGGCGGGCACGATGGGCACCGCGCTGGTCGCGGTCGCGGCGGCGACCTACCTGATGGCCGTCGGCCACGACGGCCCGTCCTGGGTCGGCTACGGGCTTGCCGGGGCCGTCACCGCGGCGATGCCGGTGGTCGAGTTCCTGCACGTTCGGCAGCTGCGCCGCCTGGCGGCCGGTTCCCAGTAGCCGGCGGCGCCGCGCAGCAGAGCCGGTCGGCGGGTCCCGGCCCGGCCGGCTCGCGGCGGGAAGTCCGACCACCATGATCGCCGGCCCGAATGGGCACTCCGGCCCCCGGCCCCACGACAGTCGGCGACCGGAAGACGCGTCCCGGGGTGGCGGCCCCGAAAACGCGATTGGCCCCCACCGGAGCGGGGGCCAACCGTGACTGTCGCCGAGCTTAGTGCTCGTGCTCGCCGTTGGAGGAACCGACGACGGTGTCCTGGTGCTCGCGCAGGGCGGTCAGGGCGCGGTGCTCGGCGGCGTGCGCCGCCTCGCGCAGCGCCGTGTCCTCGGACGCCGGATCGGCGTACAACAGGCTGCCGCTGCCCGGCGACCCCGCCGAACCCAGCTTGTTCATCCGCTTGGGCAGCGGCGCGCCCTGGTACTCCAGCGGTAGCGGATGCCCGTGCCCGTCGACCGGACCGAGCGGCTGGTGCAGCTCGATGTAGGCGCCGTGCGGCAACCGCTTGATGATGCCCGTTTCGATGCCGTGCTCGAGCACGTCCCGGTCGCTGCGCTGCAGGGCGATGCACCACCGGTAGGCGACGAAGTACACGATCGGCGGCAGCACCACCATGCCGATACGCCCGATCCAGGTCATCGCGTTCAGCGAGATGTCGAACTTCAGCGCGATGATGTCGTTCATGGCGCTCAGCGTCAGCACCATGTAGAAGGCGATCGCCATCGCACCCATCGACGTGCGCACCGGGGCGTCCCGCGGACGCTGCAACAGGTTGTGGTGAGCGTGGTCACCGCTGAACCGCTTCTCCAGGAAGGGGTAGATGATCAGCAGGATGAAGACCAGGCCCATCAGCAGTGCCACCCACACCGGGGCCGGGATGGTGTGGTGCCAGAAGTAGAACTCCCACGGCGGCCAGATACGGGCCAGACCCTCGGTCCACATCATGTAGAAGTCGGGCTGCGAGCCGGCCGAGACGTGAGAAGGCTTGTAGGGGCCCAGGTTCCAGATCGGGTTGATCTGCAGCAGGCCACCCATCAGGCCCAGCACGCCGACGATCGCCGCGAAGAAGGCGCCGGACTTGACCGCGAAGATCGGCATCACCCGGACGCCGACGACGTTGTGCTCGGTGCGGCCGGGCCCCGGGAACTGCGTGTGCTTCTGGAACCACACCATGGCCAGGTGCGCGCCGATGAGCGCCAGGATGATGCCGGGTAGCAGCAGGATGTGCAGGGAGTACATGCGCGGGACGATGTAGCCCGCTTCGGCGCAGTGGTATCCCACGCCGCCGCACGGGAAGTCGCCGCCGAACAGCGCCCAGTGCAGCCAGGTGCCGATCACCGGCATGCCCAGCGTGATCGACGACAACGACGCCCGGATTCCGATGCCCGAGAGCAGGTCGTCGGGCAGCGAGTAGCCGAAGAAACCCTCGAACATCGCCAGGATCAGCAGCAGGGAACCGATCACCCAGTTGGCCTCGCGGGGCCGCCGGAACGCGCCCGTGAAGAAGATGCGCGCCAGGTGCACCATGATCGCGGCGGCGAACATCAGCGCGGCCCAGTGGTGCACCTGCCGGACGAACAGGCCGCCGCGCACCTCGAACGAGATGTCCAGGGTGGAGGCGAAGGCCTTCGACATGTCCACGCCGCGCAGCGGCTGGTAGGCGCCGTTGTAGGTGACCTCACCCATGGTGGGGTCGAAGAACAGCGACAGGTACACACCGGTGAGCAGCAGCACGATGAAGCTGTACATCGCGACCTCACCGAGCAGGAACGACCAGTGGGTCGGGAACACCTTGTTGAGCTGCCGGCGCACCGCCGCCGACGGGTGGTACCGGGTGTCGATGTCCTCGCCCTGGCGGGCCAGGACGTCACCGATCTTCGGAGGACTGAGTTTCGGACTCATGTGGTGCGCTCCCAGAATGCCGGTCCGACGGGTTCGACGAAGTTGCCGTTGGCAACCAGATACCCGTTCGTGTCGATGGTGATGGGCAGCTGCGCCAACGCGCGCGCCGCGGGCCCGAATATCGGCTTGGCGTAATGCATGGCGTCGAACTGCGACTGGTGACAAGGGCACAGGATCCGGTAGGACTGCTCCTCGTACAGCGACGCCGGGCAGCCCAGGTGCGAGCACACCTTCGTGTAGGCGAACAGCTCACCGAAGTTGAAGCTCTCCTGGCCCTGCCGCTTGACGATGCGGGGCATGTCGGTGGGCCGGATGCGGATGAGCATGACCGGGTTGCGGACGCCCATCTGGATGCCGCGCAGCTTCTCGCGCGACTCGGGCGTCGTGCCGTCGCCGTCGGACTCCCGCCAGGGGAACACGGTCTCCATGCCGCCGGCATCGATGTCCTCCGGACGCATCTTGATGAACGGTGCGCCCTCGGTGGTGCCGGTGGCTCTCGCCAGGAAGATGGTCTCGCCGCGGTAGCGCGGGGTCCAGCCCGTCGTCCAGAGCACGGCCTCCAGGCCGTTTTCGGTGGGCACCACCGGCTTCCACGGGTTTTTGATCAGACCCCCGACGAACGCCACCAGGGTGCTCAGGCCGAACGCGCCCAGGCCCATGCCCAGCGACAGCCCGACCAGCTTGCGGCGCCCGATCGTCGACGTCTGGTAGGCGTCGGTCAGGTTGGCCACCACGGTCTTGCGGTCGATCTCGCGGGAGGCGCCGTCGTGACGCTGCTGGATCGAGATCTCCTCGGGGATGAACCGTTTCTGGTAGAGGATCGCGCCGACCGCGATCGCCAGGATGGACATCCCGAACGTCAGCCCGTACAGCGGTGTGGTCAACGTGTACAGGATGCTGCCCGGGGCGCCCTTGGGCTTGTACTCCCACGGCCAGAACACGAAGATCAGCAGCAGCGCGAGCCCGAAGCCGCCGCCCGCCAGGAGCCACAGGGCCACGCCGCGCTCGGCGCGCTTCTCGGCCTTGGTGCCCTCGACCGGCCAGCGTGGTTCCTTGTAGACGGTCTCGACGCCGTCGAGCTTGCCACCCAGTTCGAGCAGCTGCTGCTGCGACATCCCGGCCAGCGCGGCGTCGTCGGGCTCGTGCTCGCCGACGCCCTTGGACGTCCCGCCGGTGTCGGAGCCGCCGTGATCGATGTCGCTCATGCCCGCGCCCCAATCCACAGTGCCAGCCCGATGGCGGCGACCATCCCGATGATCCACATCGCCATGCCCTCGGGTGCGGGTCCCAGGCCCCCGAGGCCGTAGCCGCCCGGCTGGCGCTCCTCGGAGACCGACTTGACGTAGGCGATGATGTCCTTCTTGTTGTCGAAGGACAGCTGGCGGTCGGAGAACTTGGGCATGTTCTGCGGACCGGTGCGCATCGCGGCGAGGATCTGCTGCTCGTTGGCCGGTCCCAGGGGGGGCGCGTACTTGCCCGACGACAATGCCCCGCCCTTGCCGGTGAAGTTGTGGCACGACGAGCAGTTGAGCCGGAAGAGGTCGCCGCCGCGGCCCACGTCGTTACCGCGCAGCGAACCCATGGCCAGGCTGCCGTCGGGGTTGCGGACCAAGGTCGGGCCACCGCCGTTGGCCTGCACGAAGGCGCCGATCGCCTCGACCTGGGACTCGTCGAAGATCGGCTCCTTGCGCGGCGCCTGGGCCTCGCCGCGCATGGCGGGCATCCGGCCGGTGGACACCTGGAAATACACGGCCTCCTCGCCGACCCCGATCAGGCTCGGCCCGCGTTGGTTCACGCCCTGCAGGTTGGCGCCGTGGCACGACACGCAGGAGGTGTCGAACAACTGCTTGCCGGTGCGCAGCAGCGCCGAGGACGACTCGTCGGCGACGGCGACCTGCGGCGTGGGCGTCAGCACGGCGGCCAGGCCGCCGGCGATCGTCAGCGCTATCAGCAGCAGCAGGCCGCCCGAAAGGCGGCGGCGCAGCCGCCGCCGGGCGCGATCACGCTGCCCCGGCCGCGACTGAACCCGCCGCTTGGCGGCGGCGGATCGGCTAGACCCCAGCTTTTTCAACCGAGCACTCCTCTTCGTCCGGCGCAGGTTCATCGAATGCAGGATCATCGAATGAAGTAGATGACGGTGAACAGTGCGATCCACACGATGTCGACGAAATGCCAGTAGTAGGAGACGACGATGCTCGCCGTCGCCTGCGCGGGCGTGAACTTGCTCAGCGTCGTGCGGACCAGCAGAAAGATGAAGGCGATCAGACCGCCGATGACGTGTAGCCCGTGGAAGCCGGTGCACAGATAGAACACGGTGCCGTAGGCGCTTCCCTGGATGGTCGTGCCGTGTTCCACCAGGTGGAAGTACTCGTAGCCCTGCCCGAGGACGAAGAACAGCCCCATCAGGAACGTGATCACATACCAGCGGCGCAGCCCGAAGACGTCGCCGCGTTCGGCCGCGAACACGCCCATCTGGCAGGTGAACGACGAGGCGATCAGCACCAGGGTCACCGGGACGGCCTGATACAGGTTCAGCTCGGTCGGCGGCGGCGGCCACTTCCCGCCGGCCTGCGAGCGCGCTGTGAAATACATCGCAAACAGGCCAGCAAAGAACATCAACTCGCTGGAAAGCCACACTATGGTGCCAACACTGACCATGTTCGGTCGGTTCAGCGAATGCACGCGCGACGTGATGGCAGTACCTGAGGTTCCGGCAACGCTGGTCACATCCGCAAGTATGACGCTTTGTAGTTGTCGAACTCCACCCGGGGCGGCAATTCGGTGCCGCGCGTCGCGTCGCCGACGTTTCCGGTCCTGTTGGGGCCCGGTGGGGCGGGGCCGCCGGCCGTGGGACCATCGGCGCGTGGCTGTGTCACCCGAGTCGTCCGAGACGTCCGCCGGGCCGGCGGCGTCGTGGCGGCACGTGCTGGCCCGGTTGACGGGCGGGCAGTCTTTGGCGCGCGGCCAGGCGGCCTGGGCCATGGGCCAGATCATGGCCGGCGGCGCGACGCCCGCCCAGATCGCCGCCTTCGCGGTGGCGATGACGATGAAGGTGCCCACCGCGGCGGAAGTCGGCGAGTTGGCCGGGGTGATGCTGAGCCACGCGCGCCGGATGCCCGACGGAATGGTTCCCGGCGACGCCGTCGACATCGTGGGCACCGGCGGCGACGGCGTGAACACCGTCAACCTGTCGACCATGGCCGCGATCGTGGTCGCGGCCGCCGGCGTGCCGGTGGTCAAGCACGGCAACCGGGCGTCGTCGTCGCTCTCCGGCGGGGCCGACACCCTCGAGGCGCTCGGGGTGCGCATCGATCTCGAACCCGAGCAGGTGGCGCGCAGCCTCGCCGACGTCGGGATCGGGTTCTGCTTCGCCCCGGTCTTTCACCCGTCGTACCGGCACGCCGCGTCCGTGCGGCGCGAGATCGGCGTGCCGACCGTCTTCAATCTGCTTGGGCCGCTGACGAACCCGGCGTCGCCCCGGGCCGGCCTGATCGGCTGCGCATTCGCCGATCTCGCCGAGGTGATGGCGGGGGTGTTCGCCGCGCGCCGGTCCAGCGTGCTGGTCGTGCACGGCGACGACGGGCTCGACGAGCTGACCACCACGACCACCAGCACGATCTGGCGGGTGCAGGCCGGGACGGTGGACAAGCTCACGTTCGACCCCGCCGGTTTCGGGTTCGCCCGCGCCGATCTCGAGGAGTTGTTGGGCGGCGATGCCCGGGCCAACGCGGCGGAGGTCCGGGCGGTGCTGGCCGGCGCCGGGGGACCGGTGCGCGACGCGGTCGTGCTCAACGCCGCCGGGGCGATCGTCGCGCACGCCGGGCTATCCAGCCGCGCCGAATGGCTGCCGGCGTGGGAGGACGGGCTGCGGCGGGCCGCCGCGGCCATCGACTCCGGCGCGGCCGAACAACTGCTCGCGCGATGGGTGCGGTTCGGCCGGCAACTCTGAGCGCACTTCGGGTCCCTCGGCCAGCCGCGCCGAGCGCGCCGTCGCCGCCCACCCCGCCCACGCGCCGGCCGACCCCATCGGGGAGGCCCAGCCGTCGGCGCCGGGGCTCGCGACCCGCACGATGCGCACGCCGGAGCCGGCCAGCCACCGCGCGATCAGAGCGGTCTCCTCGACGAGCGCGCCGCCCAGCGGGGCCGGCATCGGCAGGATCGCTTGGGCCGCAGCGCAAATGGACTCGACCACGGGCAGCGGTGGCACCCCCCGCGCGGCGCTGCCCGCCGCGGCGAGTTGGCCGTGCCGGATGACGGCCAGGTGGTAGCCGCCGGCGCCGTCGGGCGCGGCCGCGATCAGCTCGGGCAGGGCGGCCAGGGCGCGCAGCCGCTGGCCGCGCCACAGCGTCTCGATGGCGGTCGCGGTGCGGTCGCGCAACCGCGCCGCGCTCTCGTAGTGGCAGCTCTCGGCCAGCGCGGTGACCCGGCTGACCGCCGCGGCCAGCGCGCTGTTGTCCCGGCCGTCGATCAGGGCCGCGACGCGCGCAACCGCCGCCGCGTACCGGGTGGCCGTGACGTCGCGCGCGGCGGGGCACGGCGACACCTCGGCCTCGGCGCAGGCCGACCCGTGCAACGCGGAGCGTCCCAGCCGGGTGGTGCAGGTGCGCAGCCCGGTGAACCGGGCGAGCAGCTCACCGGTGTCGGCGGCGTCGGCGCGCGAGCGGAACGGCCCGACGGCGCGGTCATGCCGCGGTGCGCGCACCACCGCCAGCCGCGGGAACGCCTCGTCGGTCAGCGCCAGCCACCACCAGCGCTGCGGGTACCGCGACCGGCGGTTGTAGGGCGGTGCGTGGGTGGCCAGCATGCGCAGTTCCCGCACACCGGCCTCGAGCGCGTGCGCGCACTCGACGTGGTCGACCGCGGCGGCCAGCGCGACCATCTCTTTCATCCGGCCGCGGGGGTCGGCGCCGGTGAAGTACTGACGCACCCGGCGCCGCAGGTCGACGGCGGTGCCGACGTAGAGCACCTCGCCCGACGGCCCGCGGAACAGGTAGATCCCGGGCCGCGGCGGCAGGCCGTCCGCGAGCACCCGCTTGCGGCGCTGCGCCGGCGTCACGCCGGGCAGATACGAGCACAGCTCGGCGTAGGTGTGCACACCCTGGTTGCCGACCCGTTCGATCAGCGCGTGCAGCACCTCCACGGTGGCGCGGGCGTCGTCGAGGGCGCGGTGGGTGGGCTGGCAGGCGACGGCGAACAGCCGCGCCAGGGCCCCCAGCCGCACGCTGGGCGCCTCCTCGCGACTGAGCACCCGGCGGGCCAGTCGCACGGTGCACAGCACCCGGGGCCGGGGCCAGACGATGCCGCAGCGCTCGGCCGCCGCGCGCAGGAACCCGATGTCGAATCCGGCGTTGTGGGCGACGAACACCGCGCTCCCCGCGAACTCGAGGAACATCGGCAGCACGGCGTCGATCGTCGGGGCGTCGCCGACCATCGCCGTGGTGATGCCGGTGAGTCGCACGATCTGCGGCGGAATGCTGCGCTGCGGGTCGACCAGGGTGGCGAACTCGCCGAGCACGACACCGCCGCGGACCTTGACCGCCCCGATCTCGGTGATGGCGTCGGGCGGCGTGCCGTCGGCGGCTTTGGCGCGGCCGCCGGTTGTTTCGAGGTCCACCACGACGAAAGTCGTTTCGCGCAGCGGGATCTCGTCGGCCGCGCCCGGCGATCCCAAGTCGGCGAAACGCAGCTGAGTCGCACCACCTGCACCCATGGCTGGCCACGTTAGGCATGCCCACCGACACCGGCGGCCTCGCCACGCCGCGGGCCGGCCGGGATGCGGCGGCGCGGCGATGTCGGTGCCCGCGGTTAGCGTGCGGGCAGCCCGGACACGGGGTTCAGGACAGCCCAACCCGAGAGGATCGACCCGATGGCACGAATCAGCGCACCCGACAGCCCAGGCGCGGCGGGGGGCGAACCGGCCGAACCGGTGGTGATCGACTGCGACCACTGCGCGGTCCGCGGACCCGGTTGCCGCGACTGCGTGGTGAGCGTGCTGCTGGGCGTGCCGGAGACCCTGCTGCAGGACGAGCGCGCCGCGCTGGAGGTTCTCGCCGACGTCGGGCTGGCGCCGCGGCTGCGTCTGGTGCCGATCCGACGCGCCCGCGGGTCCGGTGTGGCTTAACCGCCCTGCGCCGCATACACTTCGGGGCGCGGCGAACCCGCCGTCACTCACAGAGAAATGACAGAAATCTATCCAATTTCTTAATCAACCGCTTTGGACAAACGCCTTTATCGTTTCGTAACCTGTTTGAGACCTAAACCAGCTCGGCGGGCCGCGGGCCGCCCACGGCCGTTCGAGGATGCACAATCTTGAGCTTTGACGTGAGGTACCCGATTGCGCGTGGTTTAACACGTTCCCTGGTCGGTACGTTAGCGGGCTTCATGGTGTTTTCCGGCGTTTTCGCCGCCACTGTGGCGGCCGACCCCGCCCAGGATGCGCTGGCCAAACTCAACGAGCTGTCGCGGCGGGCCGAGCAGACCACCGAGGCGATGCACAGTGCGCAGCTCGACCTCAACGACAAGCTGGCGGCCGAGCGGGCGGCGGAGCAGAAGCACGCGGGCGACCAGGCCGCCGTCGACGCGGCGAAAGCCCGTCTGGCCGGGTTCCAGAAGGCGGTCGACAAGTTGGCGGCCGCGACGTATATGGGCGGCCGCGTCGACGGCATGGAAGCCATGCTGACCGCGGGATCGCCCCAGGGGCTGATCGACAAGCTGAGCATGCAGCGCGTGATGGCGACCCAGATGACCAACCAGATGGCCAGCTACCGCTTCGCCGGCCAGCAGACCGCCAAGGCGGAGCAGGAGTCGGCCAAGTCCGCCGCGGAAGCCAAGAGCGCGGCCGAACAGGCCGCGGCGGTCCGGGCCGGCCTGCAGTCCAAGCAGAGCCAGCTGCAGGTGCAGATCGCTGTCGTCAAGTCGCAGTATCTGGCCCTGACGGCCGACCAGCGCACCGCGCTGGCCGACCCCGGGCCCGTCCCGGAAGGCGCCCCGGCCCCGGGCGCTCCGGCGCCGGAAGCGGCACCGCCCGGCGCGCCCCCGGGCGACGGGCAGGCGCCCGGTGCGGCCCCGGCCCCCTTCGGCTGGGCGGCTGCTGCTCCCGGCGGCGGCGGTGACCGCGCCAGCGTGGTGCAGGCGGCGTTGACGCAGGTCGGCTCGCCGTACGTGTGGGGAGGCGCCGGGCCCGGCGGGTTCGACTGCTCCGGGCTGGTGATGTGGGCCTTCCAGCAGGCCGGTATCTCGCTACCGCACTCCAGCCAGGCGCAGGCCCACGGCGGCCAACCGGTGGCGGTGTCGGACCTGCAGCCCGGCGACGTGGTCACCTTTTATTCCGACGCGTCGCATAGCGGCATCTACGTCGGTGACGGGATGGTGATCCATTCCTCCACCTACGGCCAACCGGTGCGCGTGGTTCCGATGAATGCCGCGGGCCCGATCCACGACGCCCGTCGCTACTAGGCGCCCCGGCGCGCACCCCGACACCGCGCGGCGTCGGCGGCTGTCGACGCCGCTGGCGTGGCTGTTCGTCGCCGAGGTGGTCGTGGCCGCCGCCGTGCCGCCGTGCCCGTCTCCCGCCGTGCCGGCCCGGCCCGCCGGGCACCCGGTCGCCGACGCGCCCGCCGCGGTTGTCGAGGGCCACACGGTGCGGCTGATCGGGCGCGGCGGCCCGTCCGGCGACCGCCTGCTGGCCGGGATCGCCGCGGACGCCGCCGCCGCGGTACGGCGAGTAAACGCCTTCTGGGGCGCCGACTGGCCGCGCGACGTCGCGGTGGTGGCCGCCGGCTCCGACGCGGAGTTCCGTGCCGCCGCCGGCGGGGGACCGGCGGCGCAGTGGGCCGACATCGCGGCCGTGACGGTTGCCGACCGCGTCGATCCCGCCCACCGGGTGGCGGTCGGCCAGCGCATCGTGTTCGCCCCGGGCGCGGCCGCAATGAGCGCATCCGCACTGCGAATCGTGTTGGCGCACGAGCTCTTTCATTACGCGGCGCGCCCCGACACGGCGCTGGACGCGCCCCGGTGGCTGACCGAGGGCGTCGCCGACTTCGTCGCCCGGCCGGCCACCCCGGTGCCCGCCGACGGCGCGGCCGGGCCGTCGGCGCTGCCGTCGGACGCCGATCTGGACGCGGCGGGGCCGCAGCGCTCGGCGGCGTATGACCGCGCGTGGTGGTTCGCCCGGTTCGTCGCCGACGCCTACGGTGGCGCGGCGACGCTGCGCGCGTTCTACGTGGCCACGTGCGGCGCCGGGCACACCGACCTGCCCACCGCCGTGCGCGACGTCCTGGGCACCGACCCGCCGGGTCTGCTCGCCCGGTGGCAGCGGTGGCTGGCGGCACCCGCCGCGAGCGGACGCTCGCGCACGCCGGGGCGACCGGCAGGCTAGCCTGTCGCACGTGAGCCGGGTCCTGCTGGTGACCAACGACTTTCCGCCGCGGCCGGGTGGCATCCAGTCGTATCTGGTCGAGTTCGTCGATCGGCTGGCCGGTGCGGGGTCGCACTCCGTGACGGTCTACGCACCGCGCTGGAAGGGTGCCGAGCGCTTCGACGCGGCGGCCGCGGCGGTCGGCTACCGCGTGGTGCGTCACCCCGGCACGCTGATGCTGCCCGGCCCCGCGGTCGATGCCCGGATGCGCCGGCTGATCGCCGACGACGGCATCGACACCGTCTGGTTCGGGGCGGCCGCCCCGTTGGCCCTGCTGGCGTCGCGGGCCCGCGCCGCCGGGGCGCCCCCCCGGGGGGGGGGCCCCCCCCCCCCCCCGCCCCGCCGCCACGCGCCGAAGACCTGCCCGCGATCGACGCCAGCCCGGTCCGCGCCTACGACAAGGCCGCCGAGGAGT
>NZ_VMQU01000151.1 GCF_007714205.1 Mycobacterium helveticum
CGCCCGTCCCCGCCCCGGTCGCGGTGAAACCGGTGCCACCGTTACCCCCGATTCCACCGGCGCCGAACAGGAATCCGCCCGCGCCACCGTTTCCGCCCGCGCCACCGGCTCCGCCGTCGACTCCATTGACTCCGTTACCACCCGTGCCGCCGTGCCCGCCGACACCGAACAGGAACCCTCCGGCACCGCCCGCGCCGCCCGCTTGACCCGCTGCGCCGGAACCGCCGTTACCTCCGTTGCCGAGAATCCATCCACCGGCACCACCGGCCTTACCTGTATCCGCAGCTGCGCTGACACCGTTACCGAACAAGGGCCGCCCGGTCAGGTCGAGAACAGGAGAAAACCAATGCACACCGAGGAAAGACGCGGAGGGTGTCGACAATGTTGACGCCACCGAGGATTCCGCATCGGAATACAGACTGGCTCCCGAACCGAGAATGTTGGCGAACCGGGCGTGAAAATTCGTCGCCTGAGTCGCGATCCCCTCAAACACCGCGGCGTGGCTGTTGAACAACGCACTGATCGCGGCGGACACCTCGTCTTCGGCCATGGCCGGAATGTCGGCGAGGGCGGGTATCTTCGACGAGAGGCTCTCGTCGAGGGACGAACCGATGCCGGTCAAGCTGGAAACTGAGGAAAGAATCTCTTCGGGAATCACGGCAAGAAACGACAAGGTTTTCACAGCTCCAATCTGCGTCAGTGAGACTGATTCGTTTGTGCTGCAAGAACTTTAGCAAGCTTACGACTTCAGCTGTAGGAAGAAATCGGGATAATTCCAGATAATTCGCCCCTGCACCGTCGCCGCCGCGACCACGCCCCAGGCCCGTCACACCCCGCCCTGCCGCCGCGCCATCTGCTTGCAGGCATCGGAGCACCAGCGACGTTTCCGTCCCATTTTCGGATGTCTCAGCACCGCCGCGCACCCATCGCAGCGGCCGGTTGCTCCACAAAACATCGACCCGATCTGACTTCGCACCGCGCTACGGAACGTCGGCGACCGCTTCGCCGGTATCTACCCTGACCAGCCGTCATCGTGAGACGCGCATCATTGGGTTGGTGGCGCTTCGTTGGCCTGGCCATCTCGGGGACGGTGGACAGGACAGCACAACGCCAGCCCATGCCAAAAGCCGAGCATGGATACCGGACGCTACTACTGCCGGATTTCGGGCGTGCGCCGCTGTTGACGCAACGCGAGCGGGGATTGCCCTTTGACGTGATTTTCCCCTCACGCAAGGGAACGCCGCGGTGGCCCGCCAACGTGCGGACGCACTGGCGGGAGATCAGGGGTGAAGACTTCGCGTGGGTCACCCCGAAGCGGCGGCGGGAGACGGCGGCGGCTCAGCTCGGGCACTCGACCCCCGACGTGACCGGAAAGCACTACATCGACCGCGCTTATCAGGCGGGGAACTACACCGCCGCGCTCGACGCGACAACACATTTCCGGCGAATAAGCGTCGAGCTGAGCCTCATTTACGCGTCGTAAGGGAGAACTGAACCGCCCCTCACTGCATGTTCGGAGCCGCCTAGGAGAATCGAACTCCTGACCTATTCATTACGAGTGAATCGCTCTACCGACTGAGCTAAGGCGGCGCGCCCGCGTGGGGCGGCACGAGTCTAACGCAAGTCAGGATTGCCCGGCTCCTCCTCGGGCCGCCCATACGGCAAGCATCGTCGCCAGGCGAAGTCACTCACGCGGTTCGTGGCCGCGCAGCTCCTGGCCGATCGCGGCCACCATGGCGTCGACGGCGAACTTGGGTTTGACGTTGCTCGCCAGCGCCTCGCGGCACTCCAGCACCGCCTCGATGCAGCGCAGCAGCCGCCCGGGCGTGGCGTGGCCGGCCAGCGCCGCCACCCGCTCGGCCATGTCCGGGTGGTTGGGCCGGATCTCCGGGGCGCCCGCCGACACCACCAGCGCGTCCCGGAAATACGTCGCCAGGTCGATCAGCGCGCGGTCCAGCGCGTCCCGCGATGCCCGGGTGTGCCGCGACTTCTGCCGCCGTTCCAGGTCTTTGATCGCGCCCGCCGCGCCGCGCAGCGCGCCCGCGGTGCCCTTGCCGGTCCCGCCGGCACCCAGCGCGGTCCGCAGTTCCTCGGTCTCGGCCTCGGCGCGGCCGGCGGTCAGCACCACGGCCTCGACCTCGGCCGCGGCAACCAGCTCCTCGGCGGCCGCGTAGGCCCGCGCCGGGGTCGCGGCGTCGCGCACCAGCCCCAGCGCCCGCTCCCGTCGCTGCCTGGCCTCGGGGTCGGTGGCCAGTCGCCGCGCGCGGCCCACGTGGCCGCCGCTGACCGAGGCGGCCCAGCCGGCGGTCTCGGCGTCCAAACCGTCGGTGTCGACCAGCACGCCCGCGATCGCCGCCGTCGACGGCGTCACGAGCGCGACGTGGCGGCACCGGGACCGCAGCGTGACCGCGATGTCCTCGGGGTCCACCGACGGCGCGCACAGCAGGAACACGGTCGACGGCGGCGGTTCCTCGACGACCTTCAACAGGGCATTCGCCGCACCCTCGGTCAACCGGTCGGCGTCCTCGATCACCACGATCTGCCGGTGCCCGCTGGACGGGCGGCGCGACGCGATCTGCACGATGGCCCGCATCTCGTCGACGCCGATGGACAGGCCCTCGGGTATCACCCGCCGCACGTCGGCGTGGGTGCCGGCCATCGTCGTCGTGCACGCCCGGCAGCGCCCGCAGCCCGGCCCGCCGTCGTCAAAAGACCCGGTGCACTGGAGCGCGGCCGCGAAGCACAGCGCCGCAACCGAGCGCCCCGAGCCCGGCGGGCCGGTGATCAGCCAGGCATGTGTCATAGTCCCGTCGCCGGCGCCGCTGTGAGCGGAATCACCGCGGGCGGCTCTCGCCGCGGCCAGCAGCTCGGCCTCCACCGCCTCCTGGCCTACCAGCCGCGTAAACACCCCGGACATCACCGGCAACAGTAGTGACACCCGCCGACGGACACCGACCGGCCACCGCATCGCGACGGTTTCGTGACCCGGCCGGGGTGCGGGCGCCCCCAGTCGACGTGCCGTGGTCCTTAGAGTTTTCCAACAAATAGCCCCCGACCGATACGGTGGATTGATGACAACCGCGGCAACACTGCCCGGGCGGATCAACGGGTTCGTCCGGTGGGTGGTGCGCACCCCGTGGCCGCTGTTCCTGCTAAGCATGGTGCAGGCCGACATCATCGGGGCGCTGTTCGTGCTCGGTTTCCTGCGCTACGGCCTGCCGCCCGAGGACCGCCTACAGCTGCAGGACCTGCCGGGTGTGAACCTGGCGGTGTTCGCGGGCTCGCTGGTCGTCTTGTTCCTCGCCGTCTCGGTGGTGAACCTCAAGCTGTTGATGCCGGTCTTCCGCTGGCAGCGCCGCGACAACCTGCTCGCCGAAGCCGACCCGGCGGCCACCGAGCTGGCCCGCAGCCGCGCGCTGCACATGCCGTTCTACCGCACGCTCACCAGCATGGTGGCCTGGTGCATCGGCGGCGTGGTGTTCATCGCCGCCAGCTGGTCGGTCGCCAAGTTCGTTGCGCCCGTCGTGGCCGTCGCCACCGGCCTGGGCGCCGCCGCCACCGCGATCATCGGCTACCTGCAGTCCGAGCGGGTGCTGCGGCCGGTCGCCGTCGCCGCCCTGCGCAGCGGCGTGCCGGAGAACGTCAAGGCTCCCGGCGTCATCCTGCGGCAGCTCCTGACCTGGATGCTGTCCACCGCCGTGCCGGTGCTGGCGATCGTGCTGGCGGTGGTGGCCGACAAGGCCTCGCTGCTGCATGCCACGCCGGAGAGGCTGTTCACCCCGATCCTGTTGCTGGCCCTGGCGGCGCTGGGCATCGGGTTTGTCAGCACCCTGCTGGTGGCCATGTCGATCGCCGACCCGCTGCGCCAGCTGCGCTGGGCGCTGAGCGAGGTACAGCGCGGAAACTACAACGCGCACATGCAGATCTACGACGCCAGCGAACTGGGCCTGCTGCAGGCCGGGTTCAACGACATGGTCCGCGACCTGTCCGAGCGGCAGCGGCTGCGGGACCTGTTCGGCCGCTACGTCGGCGAGGACGTGGCCCGCCGGGCCCTGGAGCGGGGCACCGAACTGGGCGGGCAGGAACGCCACGTCGCCGTGCTGTTCGTCGACCTGGTCGGCTCCACCCAGCTGGCCGCGACCCGGCCGCCCGCCGAGGTGGTGCACCTGCTCAACGAGTTCTTCCGGGTGGTCGTCGAGACGGTCGGCAAGCACGGCGGCTTCGTCAACAAGTTCCAGGGCGACGCCGCGCTGGCCATCTTCGGCGCGCCCATCGAGCACCCGGACGCGGCCGGCGGGGCGCTGGCGGCCGCCCGCGAACTGCACGACGAGCTGCTGCCGGTCATCGGGTCCGCGGAGTTCGGGATCGGGGTGTCGGCGGGCAGGGCCATCGCCGGCCACATCGGCGCGCAGGCCCGCTTCGAGTACACCGTGATCGGCGATCCCGTCAACGAGGCCGCGCGCCTCACCGAGCTGGCCAAGCTGGAGACCGGCCACGTGCTCGCATCGGCGATCGCGGTCAGCGGCGCGCTGGACGCCGAGGCCCTGTGCTGGGACGTCGGCGACGTCGTCGAGCTGCGCGGGCGGGTGGCGCCCACCCAGCTGGCCCGGCCGGTCAGGCTCGCCGCCCATGGCAAGGTCGCCCGGCAGCAGGTGTCGAGCTAGCCGCGTTTGACGGCCTTCTTCGCCCCCGATTTGGCGGCAGCCTTGCGGGCGGTCTTCTTGGCGGGCCGCTTCACCGGACCCCGGGCCCGGCGGTCGGCCAGCAGCTCGGCCGCCCGCAGGTCGGTGATCGACGCCACGTCGTCGCCCTTGCGCAGGCTGGCGTTGGTCTCGCCGTCGGTGACATAGGGCCCGAACCGGCCGTCCTTGATCACCATCGGCTTGCCCGACGCCGGATCGGTCCCCAGCTCGCGCAGCGGCGGTGCCGCGGCGGCCTGGCGGCCCCGGCGTTTGGGCTCGGCGTAGATCCGCAGCGCTTCCTCGAGGGTGATGTCGAACATCTGCTCCTCGGTCGCCAGTGACCGGGAATCGGTGCCGCGCTTGAGATATGGGCCGTAGCGGCCGTTCTGCGCGGTGATCTGCTCACCGGAGTCGGGATCGACGCCGACCACGCGCGGCAGCGACAGCAGCTTGAGCGCGTCCTGCAGGGTGACGGTCTGCAGGTCCATGCTGCGCAGCAGCGAACCGGTTCTGGGTTTGGGGCCGGTGGGCTTCTTGCCCTTCTTCGCCGGCGCGGCGGCGCCGCCGTCCTCGTCGGGCGCCGGCGGCAGGACCTCGGTGACGTACGGGCCGTACCTGCCGTCCTTGGCGACGATTTCGTGGCCCGTCTCCGGATCCACGCCGAGCACGCGTCCCTCCTGCGGCGTGGCGAACAGCTCCTCGGCCAGCTCCAGCGTGAGCTCGTCGGGCGTCAGCGCGTCGTTGAGGTTGGCGCGCTGCGGCTTCGGTTCCCCGCTGGGATCATCGGGGTCGCCGGTCACCATGCGCTCCAGGTAGGCGCCGTTCTTGCCCACCCGGACATAGACCGGGCGGCCCTGGTCGTCGTCGAACAGCTTGATGGAGTTGACCTCGCGGGCGTCGATGCCTTCGAGGTTGCCCCCGACGAGCTTCTTCAGGCCCCCGGCGCGGGCCACCGAGTCGGACACGCCGTGGTCGCCGCCGAAGTAGAAGTTGTTCAGCCAGTCGGTGCGCCGCTCCTGGCCCGAGGCGATCGCGTCGAGCTCGTCCTCCATCGCGGCGGTGAAGTCGTAGTCGACGAGCCGGCCGAAGTGCTGCTCGAGCAGGCCGGTCACGGCGAACGCCACCCACGAGGGCACCAGCGCGCTGCCCTTCTTGTGGACGTAGCCGCGGTCCTGGATGGTCTTGATGATCGACGAGTAGGTCGACGGCCGGCCGATGCCCAGCTCCTCGAGCGCCTTGACCAGCGACGCCTCGGTGAAGCGCGCCGGCGGGTTGGTGGCGTGCCCGTCGGGGGTCAGGTCGCGCGCGGCCAGCCGCTGTCCCTCGGTCAGCTGCGGCAGCCGCCGCTCGGCGTCGTCGGCCTCGCCGCCGGCGAGTTCGTCGACGGTCTCCACATAGGCCTTGAGGAAGCCGGCGAAGGTCAGGGTGCGGCCGCTGGCGGAGAACACCACCTGCCGCCCCCCGGACGCGCCCCCGATCCGCAGGCTCAGCGTGGTCCCGCGCGCGTCGGCCATCTGCGACGCGACCGTGCGCTGCCAGACGAGCTCGTAGAGCCGGAATTCGTCGCCGTCGAGCTCGCGGCGCACCGCGTCCGGGGTGGCGAACGTCTCGCCCGCGGGGCGGATCGCCTCGTGCGCCTCCTGGGCGTTCTTCACCTTGCGGGTGTACTGGCGCGGGGACGCGGCGACGTACTCCTCGCCGTAGAGCTGGCGCGCCTGGGTGCGCGCGGCGTCGATGGCCGACTGCGACAGCGTGGTCGAGTCGGTACGCATATAGGTGATGTAGCCGTTCTCGTAGAGCCGCTGGGCGATGCTCATCGTGCGTTCGGCGGAGAACCGCAGCTTGCGGCCCGCCTCCTGCTGCAGCGTCGAGGTCATGAACGGCGCATAGGGGCGCCGGGTGTAGGGCTTCTCCTCCACCGACGCCACGGACAGCTGGGCGCCCCGCAGGCCCGCCGCCAGCTCCGTGGCCCGCGCCTCGTCCAGCACGGTGACTTCGTCGGCCTTCCGCAGCCGGCCCAGCGAGTCGAAGTCGCGGCCGGTGGCCACGCGCATGCCGTCCACGCTGGTCAGCCGGGCGTTGAAGGTGGGCGGGGACGCCTTCGGGTCGGACACGCTGGCGTCCAGTTCGGCGACGACGTCCCAGTACGACGCGCTGCGGAACGCCATCCGGTCGCGCTCCCGCTGCACGATGATCCGGGTGGCCACCGACTGCACCCGGCCCGCCGACAGCCTGGGCGCGACCTTCTTCCACAGCACCGGGCTGACCTCGTAGCCGTACAACCGGTCCAGGATGCGGCGCGTCTCCTGCGCGTCGACCAGGTCGATGTCCAGGTCGCGCGGGTGCGCGGCGGCCTCGAGGATCGCCGGCTCAGTGATCTCGTGGAACACCATCCGCTTGACCGGGATGCGCGGCTTGAGGGTTTCCAGCAGGTGCCAGGCGATCGCCTCGCCCTCACGGTCGCCATCCGTGGCCAGGTAGAGCTCGTCGACGTCTTTGAGCAAGCCCTTCAGCTCGCTGACGGTGCTCCTCTTCTCCGGGCTGATGATGTAGAGCGGTTCGAAGTCGTGGTCGACGTCGACCCCGAGCCGTGCCCAGGGTTCGGACTTGTACTTGGCGGGGACGTCGGCCGCCGCCCGGGGCAGGTCACGGATGTGGCCCCGCGACGACTCGACGATGTATGAGGAGCCCAGGTAGCCGGCCAGCTTTCGTGCCTTGGTCGGCGACTCGACGATCACGAGTCGCCGGGGGCTCCCATTCTTGGCGCCGCCAGATCGTCCAGGATCCTTCAGCTTCGGGTCAGCCAACTGCGCTTACGCTCCATCTCTCATCCCGGCCCCGTGCAGGACCGCCCTGCACGAAGAATGACAGGCCGGCGTCCAAAATTCCGGTGAACTTCGGGTACGCCGGCGTTCCTTCGCCTTCAGGGCACTGACAATTTCGCACCCTGGGGCGCGCCTGCGCAAACCGGCTCCCCGGAACGCGGGCCGCCACGCGGGGTTATACCCGCGGCCACAAGGCTGACGCGTCGGCGTCGGACGGTGGCTCCCCCACGTTCTCTACCAGGCGCGACAGGCGGCGCCGACCGCTGATCCGCAGCGCCGGCCGGCCGCCGCGGGTGCCGATCAACGTGGGCGCGATCCCCACGCGCATCAGGGCCGACGCCAGGGGTGAATGGGTGTCGGGGGCGTGCGGATCCAGACCCAGAAGGTAGTGGTCGCCCTCCGGGTGGCCCGCCGCGAGCGTCCAGGCCCGCAGCTCGCGCGGCCCGGGCAACCACCGCGGGGGCACCGTCTTGACCGCGCCGCGCGTCCATTCGGCGGCGATGCCGACCAGCGCCGGGCTCACCGCCGTCCGTACCAGCGGGGTGTCCTCGTCCGTGCGGCCGAGCTCGGGGACGAGGCCCGCTTCCCGGATCATCTCGGCGAGCGCCGACGCCCGCCACAGCTGGTCCACCACCGCCGAGAGCCGGGCACCCTGATCGCCCGGTGCGCCGACCATCACGATCTGGCCGGAAGCCGCCAGCACCCCGGCGAGATCGGCGACCGCGGGCGGCACCGACTCCGCTGTGAAGAAGGACAGCTGGCTCACGCCACCGACAGTAGGCCAGGCCGGGCGTCCGCGCCTCGAGTTGACCGGCGCGGCGGCGGTCCGGCGCGGCCCGGCATAACGCAAACCCCCCGGCGGCCCGCTGAACGGACTGCCCGGGGGGTTTGTCGTGGGAATCCGCTCGTCTCTACAGCGAGCGGACTCCGGTGGCCTGGGGGCCCTTCGGGCTGTTGCCGATCTCGAACTCGACCTTCTGGTTTTCCTCAAGGGTGCGGAAGCCCGAACCCTGAATCTCCGTGTAGTGGACAAAAACATCCGCGGAACCGTCTTCGGGAGCGATGAACCCGAACCCCTTCTCCGCGTTGAACCACTTCACAGTTCCCTGTGGCATTTCTCGATCTTTCCTTTTCTTCTGGGTGCGGGGCACCGCCTTTCGGTGCCCCGGGCCTGATACGACCGCCATACCTCGCCGAGTCGCCGGAACTTCACCCGACCGATTAACCTCGCAGGAACCGCGGCCGCAACGTCGATCCTGCGAAAGTTTGACACGAACACAGAAGCTGCGACCGCAATCAGTCAATCATGTTCGTCGCGTCGGCGACAGACTTGTGCCGGCGACGGGTTATCGGAGGGTGCCACGTGACGAGTTTCGGCGGCGACCTGCTTGCCGTCGCGCTCGCCGGCACCGCCCCCGACGAGCGTCCGCTGCGCCACGTCGCCGAGCTGCCGGCGCGCGGCGGCCGCCCGCAGCGCTGGCCGGACTGGGCCGATCCGGACGTGGTTCGCGCGTTCGCCGAACGCGGCATCACCCGCCCCTGGTCGCACCAGGCGCAGGCCGCCGAGCTGGCCCACGCCGGGCGGCACGTGGTGGTCAGCACCGGCACCGCGTCGGGCAAATCACTGGCCTACCAACTTCCCGTCCTGCACGCCCTGGCCACCGACCCGCGGGCGCGGGTGCTGTACCTGTCCCCCACCAAAGCGCTCGGCCACGACCAGTTGCGCGCCGCACACGCCCTGACCGCGGCCGTCCCGCGACTGCGCGAGCCCGGTTTCGGGGTGGCACCCACCGCCTACGACGGCGACAGCCCCGCCGAGGTGCGCCGCTTCGCGCGCGAACGCTCCCGGTGGCTGTTCTCCAACCCGGACATGATCCACGTGTCGATCCTGCGCAACCACGCCCGCTGGGCCGCCCTGCTGCGCGACCTCCGGTTCCTGGTCGTCGACGAATGCCACTACTATCGCGGGGTTTTCGGCTCCAACGTGGCCATGGTGCTGCGCCGCCTGTTGCGGTTGTGCGCCCGCTATTCGTCCTACCCGACGGTGGTCTTCGCCAGCGCGACGACGGACTCGCCCGGCGCGACGGCCGCCGAGCTGATCGGGCATCCCGTCGCGGAGGTGACCGACGACGGCTCCCCCCGGGGATCCCGGACGGTGGCCCTGTGGGAGCCGGCGCTGCGCACCGACCTGACGGGAGAAAACGGTGCGCCGGTGCGCCGTTCGGCCGGAGCGGAGGCGGCGCGGGTGATGGCCGACCTGGTCGCCGAGGGCGCCCAGACCCTGACGTTCGTGCGGTCGCGCCGGGCCGCGGAGCTGACCGCCCTGGGCGCGCAGGCACGGCTGGACGATATCGCCCCCGAACTGTCGCGCACGGTCGCGTCGTATCGGGCCGGCTACCTCGCCGAGGACCGCAACGCGCTCGAACGTGCGCTGGCCGAGGGCAGGCTGCGCGGTCTGGCCACCACCAACGCGCTGGAGTTGGGCGTGGACATCGCCGGACTGGACGCGGTGGTGCTGGCCGGGTTCCCGGGCACGGTCGCCTCGTTCTGGCAGCAGGCCGGCCGGTCCGGCCGGCGGGGCCAGGGGGCGCTGGTCGTGCTGATCGCCCGCGACGACCCGCTGGACACCTACCTGGTGCACAATCCCGCCGCGCTGCTGGGCAAGCCGGTCGAGCGGGTGGTGATCGATCCCGCCAACCCCTATCTGCTGGGTCCGCAACTTCTCTGTGCCGCAACCGAACTGCCGCTCGACGCGGCCGAGGTGTGCGCCCTGGGCGCGACGGGGGTCGCCGCGGGCCTGGTCGACGAGGGACTGCTGCGGCTGCGCAACGGCAGGTACTTTCCCGCGCCGGGCCTGGACCCCCATGGCGCCGTGGACATCCGGGGGGCGGCGGGTGGCCAGATCGCAATCGTGGAGTCCGACACCGGGCGGTTGCTGGGCAGCGTCGGCGTCGGCCAGGCTCCGGCCTGCGTCCACCCGGGGGCGGTGTATCTGCACCAGGGCGAGAGCTACGTCGTGGACTCACTGGATTTCGACGGCGGGATCGCATTCGTCCATGCCGAGGACCCCGGCTATGCGACGTTCGCGCGCGAGCTCACCGACATCGCCGTCACCGGTGTCGGTGAACGGTCCGAGTTCGGGCCCGTCACTGTGGGTTTGGTGCCGGTCCGGGTAACCCACCGGCTGGTCGGCTACCTCCGCCGTCGCCTCTCCGGGGAGGTCATCGACTTCGTCGACCTGGACATGCCCGAGCAAAGTCTGGAAACGACCGCGGTCATGTATACCGTGACGCCGGAGGCGTTGCTGGACAACGGTATCGACGCACCCCGCATCCCCGGGTCGCTGCACGCCGCCGAGCACGCGGCGATCGGGCTGCTGCCGCTGGTGGCCAGCTGCGACCGCGGCGATATCGGCGGCCTGTCCACCGCGATCGGCCCCGATCCGCTCGGGCTGCCGAGCGTCTTCGTCTACGACGGCCACCCGGGCGGGGCGGGGTTCGCCGAGCGGGGTTTCCGCCGGGCCCGCACCTGGCTGGGCGCCACGGCCGCGGCCATCGAGGCGTGTGAATGCCCGCGCGGATGCCCCTCGTGCGTGCAGTCGCCCAAGTGCGGCAACGGCAACGACCCGCTCGACAAGGCCGGTGCGGTCACGGTGCTGCGACTCGTGCTGGCGCAGTTGCCCGGCGAATCGCGCTGAAAGGCATTCGCCTGTACGACCGTCAGCACCGGCAAATATCGAAAGTTGACGAATGAATACCGGGAGTTGACGAAGGGCCGACGAACACCTCGTTCGCGTCGCTAAGCATGTGCGGTAACGGCGAAAATGCTGTTGATGCCCCTGAAAGGTCTGCGATGTCATTCGTGATGACGGTGCCGGAAGTGCTGGGAACGGCGGCCGGGAGTCTGGCCGGTATCGGCTCGAGCATCGACACGGCCAACGCCGCCGCGGCCGCCCAGACCACGGGGCTGCTGCCGGCGGCCCGTGGTCTGGGCGGCCATCGCGGCGCTGTTCTCCAGCCATGGACAGGAGTTTCAGTCGCTCAGCGCGCGGGCGGCC
>NZ_VMQU01000152.1 GCF_007714205.1 Mycobacterium helveticum
CCATGCCTGTCGAGGATCACCGTTTCGCGGGCATTCTTACGTGATGCACCGAGGGCGTTTCGCGGGCACTTCCCGTGATGCTTGCCGAGTGCTTGCAAATGCAAGCACTGTTCCGTACGCTGGTGTCGTCCACCCCGCCCGACGACCCAGGAGTGCGCAATGCCAGCGGAGGAGAAGCTCACCGCCAAGGTGTCCACGGCGGCCTCCGACATGGCCTCCGACATCGGTAGCTTCATCCGGAGCCAGCGCGAGCTCGCTCAGGTGTCGGTGCGGCAGCTGGCCGAACGGTCCGGCGTCAGCAACCCGTACCTCAGCCAGGTGGAGCGCGGATTGCGCAAACCGTCCGCCGACGTCCTGAACCAGATAGCAAAGGCGCTGCGGGTTTCGGCGGAGGTCCTCTACGTGCGGGCGGGAATCCTGGAGCCGGGCGAGGCGAGCCAGGTCCGCGACGCGATCGTCACCGACACGGCGATCACCGAGCGTCAGAAGCAGGTCCTGCTCGACATCTACGCCTCGTTCGCCCACCAAAACGAAGCCGCTCTCGACGAGGGCGCCGACGGGCCCGCCGGGGACCCGGCGACGCATAGATAACCGGTCCCCGGGCTATGCAGAACCATCGGGAGGTCTTCCGGCACATGCACATCATGTCGCAGTGCGGCTCTTGACGACCGCCGCGGCGGCAACCGACGGTGCCCCTGACTTTTCGACAGACCAGGGAATAACCGCAGACAACGAAAAAAACCAGGAAAGGAAGAATCATGGCAGAAAACGCGAACATCGACGACCTACGGGCCCCGTTGCTGGCGGCGCTGGGCGCGGCCGACTTGGCGCTGGCGACCGTCAACGACCTGATCGCCAACATGCGCGACCGCGCCGAGGAGACGCGCACCGACACCCGCAGCCGCGTCGAGGAGCGCCGTGCCCGCCTGGCCAAGCTGCAGGAGGACCTGCCCGAGCAGCTGACCGAGCTGCGCGAGCGGTTCACCGCCGACGAGCTGCGCAAGGCCGCCGAGGGCTACATGGAGGCGGCGACCGGTCGGTACAACGAGCTCGTCGAGCGCGGTGAGGCCGCGCTGCAGCGGCTGCGCAGCCAGCGGCCCTTCGAGGACGCCTCGGCGCGCGCCGAGGGCTACGTGGACCAGGCCGTCGAACTGACCCAGGAAGCGCTGGGCACGGTGGCGTCGCAGACCCGCGCGGTCGGGGAGCGGGCGGCCAAGCTGGTCGGCATCGAGCTGCCCAAGAAGGCCGAGGATTCGGCCAAGGCCGTCGCCAAGAAGGCGCCCGCCAAGAAGGCGCCCGCCAAGAAGGCGCCCGCCAAAAAGGCGCCCGCCAAGAAGGTCACCCAGAAGTGAGCCGGGGTCCGGCTCGCCCGTCGGGCGACCCGGACCACCCGAAGTCGACGATCGGGGCGGCGCCCGCATACCCTTGAGGGGTGATGAACGTCGTCAATACCATCATGCTGGTGCTGCTTGTCGCCGTAGTGGTGACGGCGGTCTACGCTTTTGTGCATGCGGCGTTGCAGCGGTCAGACGCTTACACAGCGGCCGACAAGCTGACCAAGCCGGTCTGGTTGGTCATCCTCGGCGGGGCTGTGGCGGCAACGTCTGTCCTGTATCCCGTTCTCCAGGTGCTCGGGATGGCGATCGCGGCCTGCGCGGCCGGTGTTTACCTGGTCGACGTCCGGCCCAAGCTCCTCGAAGTCCAGGGCAAGTCTCGCTAGCGGGATGAGAGCCCTGCCGGCTGCGCTGACCGCGGCGCTCGTCGCGCTGCTGGGTCCCTTACCCGCGACCGGGGCCGACCCCGGTCGCGGCGCGGACGGCTCCCCGCTGCTGTCGCCGCCCTACGTCGATCACACGCAGTGGACCCGGTGGTCCGGCATGCCACGGTTGCGGGTCTTCCCGACACCGGCCGGGCGGGTGACCTCCCTGCGGCCCGGGACGGCCGACGAGGCCGACGAGGCCTGGTCCGAGGTGCTCGCGCTGTCGCCGAACGCCGGCACCCCCGGCATGCGGGCGCAGTTCGTCTGTCACTGGCAGTACGCCGAGTCGGCGCTGCCCGGCAAGGTCAGCTGGAACCTGGAGCCGTGGCGGCCCGTGGTCGACGACGCCGACATGGTCGCGGCGGGATGTAATCCCGGCGGCGCGGACGACGGCTCCTAGTGGCGGGCCGACCCACCCGGGCGCAGCTGGCGGCGCTGGTGGACCACACCCTGCTCAAACCCGAGGCCACCGACGCCGACGTGACGAGTCTGGTCGCCGAGGGTGTCGAGCTGGGCGTGTGCGCGGTGTGCGTGTCGCCGTCGATGGTGCCGGTCGCGGTGCGGGCCGCCGGTCGCGGTGTGCGGATCGCGGCGGTGGCCGGCTTCCCGTCCGGCAAGCACGTGGCGGCGGTCAAGGCGCTCGAGGCGGGTCGGGCCGTGGCCGACGGTGCCGGCGAGATCGACATGGTCATCGATGTCGGTGCGGCGCTGAGCGGCGACGTCGACGCGGTGCGCCGCGACATCGAGGCGGTGCGCCGCGCCGTGCCCGGGGCCGTGCTCAAGGTGATCGTCGAGTCGGCGGTGCTGTTGGGCCGGTCCGGGGAACGCGCGCTGGTGGACGCCTGTCGCGCCGCCGAGGCGGCCGGTGCCGACTTCGTCAAGACCTCGACCGGGTTTCACCCCGCGGGCGGGGCGTCGGTGCGCGCGGTCGCGCTGATGGCGCAGGCCGTCGGCGGCCGGCTGGGGGTCAAGGCCAGCGGCGGGATCCGCACCGCCGCCGACGCGCTGGCGCTGCTCGATGCCGGCGCCACCCGGCTCGGCCTGTCCGGCACCCGGGCGGTGCTCGACGGGCTGGGTTGAGCCGAAGAGCCCGCCCGGACACCGACGTCCCGCCGAGACTCAGAGGTTGGCGAAGCAGGGATCCTGGCCGCCGCCGCTACCGTTGGGGATCGTCGCGTTCTGGGTGGAGAACTTGCTCACCACGCCGGTGTCGGTGACCTGCACGTTGTCGGCGTGAATCCCCAACGGATAGTTCTGGGTCAGCTTGGTGGTGAAGTTGTCCAGCGTCGACTGCACGGATTCCTTCGGCATCGTGAAGCCGAGCGCATTGAACGTCTGGATCTGCAGCTGCAGCCCCTTGCCCTGCACGATCGGCTTGGCGGTGATGTTGTCGAGCATGCCTTTCATCTCGATCGTTCCGTCCTTGGGGTGGGTGGTCACACTGTTGGTGACGAACGGACCCAGGACCGGGATGGAGTTCTGCACCGTCTGCTTGATGCCTTCGGCCGTCCAGGTGATGGTGGCGTCCAGCGATCCGATGGTGCCCTTGGAGTTGGCGGACGACTTGAGTTGGACGTCTTTGATGTCGATGGCGATCTTCATGCCCTTGGCGTCGCGGATCTGGTTGCCGGCCGTCGACACCGAGATGTTGGTGAAGTGCTTGGTGGCCAACTGCCACAGCATCAGCGGCGTCACCCCGAACGACGCGGTGGCCTTGTCCCTGACCTCGCAGGCCACCGCCTCGGCGACCTTGGTGTCGGCCACGTGGCGGGCGTAGAGTTCGGCACCCACCAGCCCCCCGAGCAGCAGCGCGAACACGATGATGCAGACCAGAAGGATGGACAGCGGGTCACGCAGGAAGCGTCGTTTCCGCTTTCTCCCCGCGGGGTCTTCGTTGGCTCCGCCCACCCGTTCCGGCGGCGCCGTGGGCGGGTTCGGCGGCGGGGTGTAGGGGGGACGCTGCCGGGGTGCATGCGGCGCGCCCAGCTGATCGGTCCGGCCGGGCTGCTGACCGGGGGCCGGAGCCGGCGGACCCTGGGACGGGTCGCCGGCGGGCATCCGCTCGGTGGGCCGCTCGGTGGGTGGTTGACCGAAGGGACCCTGGTCGCCGGGACGGGACCACGTCGGCCGGCCCTCGTTCGGTGGTCCTTGTGGGTTCGTCACTCAACCGATTCTGCCCTATCGGCGCGCGCAAACGCGGAGTGGTTGCGCAGCACCGCGATGGCGTCCCGCGCCCGGGTCACCCGGTCGAGGTCGATGTCGGCGACCAGCAGTTGCGGGTGCGGCCCGGCCGACGCGACCACCTCACCCAGCGGCGAGGCGACCAGGCTGCCGCCCACGCCGGTCGGCGCGCCCGCGGCCCCCAGGGCGTGCCCGGGGTCGGCCTGGCCGGCCGCCGCGACGTAGCTCATCGAGTCCAGCGCGCGGGCCCGGGCCAGCAGCGTCCATTGCTCGAGTTTGCCGGGGCCCGCCCCCCAGGACGCGCAGACGACGATCAGCCGGGCGCCGCGCCGGGCCAGCTCGGTGTAGAGCTCGGGAAACCGGACGTCGTAGCAAACGCTCAAGCCCACCCGGACACCGTCGACGGTGATCACCACCGGCTCGTGCCCGGGCGCGACGGTCCGCGACTCGGTGAACCCGAAAGCGTCGTAGAGGTGGATCTTGTCGTAGTGCGCCCAGAGCTGATCCGTGGGCTGGTTGGGGGACCCGGGCCCGGCCGCGATCAGCGTGTTAGTCACCCGCCCGTCGCCGGACGGGGTGAACATGCCCGCGACCACGGTGACACCGAAGTCGGCCGCGATCCGCCGCACGCCGGTTGCCCAGGGGCCGTCGATCGGCTCGGCGACGGGCGCCAGCGGGACGCCGAACCGGCACATGGTCGCCTCCGGGAACACCACCAGCTTCGCGCCCGCGTCGGCGGCCCGGCCGGTGTACTCGCCGACCAACTCCAGGTTCGCCGCCGGCTCGGTGCCGCTGAGGATCTGCGCCAGGGCGATTCGCATGGGCGCCAGCTTAGGCGGCGGTCACGGCCGGGCGGCGCGACCGGAGTCAGCTGGTGCCGGCGATCCACTCGGCGGTGAAGCGCTGTTCGGCCGCCACCAGCTCGGCCAGCCGGGTGCCGATGATCTTCTCCACCTTGCCGCCGATGATGGGCGCCCGCACCTGCACGGTGATGCGGAAGTCCAGCCGGGCGCCGCCGGACGGGGCGGCCGGCGACAACTCGGCGGTGCCCCACACGTTCACCGGGGCGTCCACGATCTGCCCCGCGATCGATGCCGTCGCGGCCCCGTCGGTGACCGGGCCCCAGGTCTCCTCGCGCCTGATGCGCAAATCGCCCCGGTGCAGCTGCGTGACCATGGCCGGCAGGTTGTGACTGCGCACCACCTGCAGGGTGACCACCTCGATGGTGGCCCCGTCACCGGACCGGCCGCCGAGCCGGATCGACTCGAGCTTGGCCTCGTCGACGGGAATGTCGGCCAGCCGGGCCCGCCAGTACTCCTCCTCCTGGAAGGCGCGGTGGATGTCTTCGACGCCGCCCGGAAAGTCGGCGGACAAGTCGAATGAACGCGGCATAGCTGGTCAGGCTACCGTTACGGCCCATGACGAGGAGCGGTGCCGGTTCCCGCTACGCCGGCGCGCAGGTCGCCGAGGCGGTGCCGCTGGCGCCGCTGACCACGTTGCGCGTCGGCCCGGTGGCGCGGCGCCTCATCACCTGCACCAGCACCGAGCAGGTGGTCGCGGTCGTGCGGCAACTCGACGCCGAGGTCGGCGGCGGCAGCACCGGCCCCGATGCCGGCCCGTTCCTGATCTTTGCCGGCGGCTCCAACCTCGTGATCGACGACACTCTGACCGACCTGACCGCGGTGCGGCTGGCCGGCGCCGCCATCACGGTCGAGGGCAACCTGATACGCGCGCAGGCCGGCGCGGTGTGGGACGACGTCGTCGTCACCGCCGTCGAGCACGGACTGGGCGGGCTGGAATGCCTGTCCGGCATCCCGGGATCGGCGGGGGCGACCCCGGTGCAGAACGTCGGGGCCTACGGCGCGGAGGTGGCCGACACCCTCACCCGCGTCCGGGTGCTCGATCGCGGCAGCGGCGCGGTCCGCTGGATTCCGGCCGGTGACCTGGGCTTCGGCTACCGCACCAGCGTGTTCAAGCGGGCCGGCCGGGCGGGGCGCGGAGCGCCCGCGGTGGTGCTGGAAGTGGAATTCGCGCTGGACCCGTCGGGACGCAGCGCGCCGCTGCGCCACGGCGAGCTGACCGCCGCGCTGGACGTGTCCGGCGGCGAGCGCGCCGACCCGGGCTCGGTGCGCGCCGCGGTGCTGGAGTTGCGCGCCCGTAAGGGCATGGTGCTCGACGCGGCGGACCGCGACACGTGGAGCGTGGGGTCGTTCTTCACCAACCCGGTGGTCGCGCCGGGCGTCTACGAGCGGCTGGCCCGCGAGGGGCCGATCCCGCACTACCCGGCCCCGGACGGGATCAAGCTGGCCGCGGGCTGGCTGGTGGAGCGGGCCGGCTTCGCGAAAGGGTTCCCGGACGACGCCGCGGCGCGCTGCCGGCTGTCCACTAAGCATGCGCTGGCCCTGACCAACCGTGGCGGGGCGAGGGCCGCGGACGTGATCGGACTGGCCCGCACGGTGCGCGACGGGGTACGCGACGTGTTTGGCGTCACATTGCGGCCGGAGCCGGTGCTGTTCGGCTGCACGCTTTAGCTGTTGGTTTCCGGCGGGGGCGCGCGGTTCGCGAGTTGTCGTGGACCGGGCCGGTCGTTGTCTCCCGGTATCTTTGGTGGGCGTGAGCAGATCCAGCGCCCCGCCGCCGATCAACCGGCGCCTGGCCCTGGCGGCTCTCGGGCTCGGTGCCGTCGCCCCGGGCGTCCTGGCCGCCTGCGGCGGCACCGTGACAAGGCACGTCCAGAAGAACGAACCGCCGGCGCCGCAGCTGAAGTTCCAGCCGGCCGACGCCGCCGCCAACGTGGTTCCGACCGCCTCGATCAGCGCCCAGGTCGGCGAGGGCTGGTTCCAGAAGCTGGCCCTGACGACGTCGGCGGGCAAGGTGGTCGCCGGGGTGTTCAACGACGACCGCACCGCTTACACGATCACCGAGCCGCTGGGCTACGACGCGACCTATACCTGGAGCGGTTCGGTGGTCGGCCACGACGGCAAGGCGGTTCCCGTCGCGGCCAAGTTCAGCACCGTGACGCCCACCAAGGCGATCGACGGGGCATTTCAGCTGGCCGACGGCCAGACCGTCGGCGTCGCGGCGCCGGTCATCATCCAGTTCGACGCGCCGATCAGCGACAAGGCCGCCGTCGAGAAGGCCATCGCCGTCACCACCGACCCGCCGGTCGAGGGCGGCTGGGCCTGGCTGCCCGACGAGGCGAAGGGCTCCCGCGTGCACTGGCGCCCCCGCGAGTACTACCCGGCGGGCACCTCGGTCGTCGTCGACGCGAAGTTCTACGGCGTGCCGTTCGGCGACGGCGCCTACGGGGCGCAGGACATGTCGCTGAAGATTCAGATCGGCCGGCGCCAGGTGGTCAAGGCCGAGGTCACGTCGCACCGTATCCAGGTCATCACCGACGCCGGCGTCATCATGGACTTTCCGTGCAGCTACGGCGAGGGCGACAAGGCCCGCAACGTGACCCGCAACGGCATCCACGTGGTCACCGAGAAGTACTCCGACTTCTACATGTCCAACCCGGCCGCCGGCTACACCAACGCCCACGAACGCTGGGCGGTGCGGATCTCCAACAACGGCGAGTTCATCCACGCGAACCCGTCCAGCGCGGGCGCGCAGGGCAACAGCAACGTCACCAACGGCTGCATCAATCTGTCGACGGCCGACGCCGAGGAGTACTTCCGCAGCGCGATCTACGGCGACCCGGTCGAGGTGACCGGCAGCCCGATCGAGCTGTCCTACTCCGACGGCGACATCTGGGACTGGGCCGTGGATTGGAACACCTGGATGGCGATGTCGGCGTTGCCGCCTCCGACGGCCCACCCGCCGGCGAGCCAGATCCCTGTCACCGCGCCCGTCACCCCGTCGGACGCCCCCACGCTGTCCGGGACACCGACCACGTCGACGAACACGAGTACCTCGCCGGCCCCGACGTCCCCTAGCGTCGGCGGTTGAACCTGCCGGCCGACGCCTGGTCGCGCGGCCGGATCACGACCAGGTCCAGGTCGACGTGGGCCGGCCGGGAGGCCACGAAACCGATCACCTCGGCGACGTCGGCGGCCACCAGCGGCGTGATGCCCGTATAGACCGCGGCCGCGCGCTGGTCGTCGCCGTCGAAGCGGACCCGGGAGAACTCGGTTTCGACCGCCCCCGGAGCTATCTCGGTGAGCCGCACCGGTTTTCCCAGCAACTCGCCGCGCAGCGTGCGGTGCAGCGCGCCCTGGGCATGCTTGGCCGCGGTGTAGCCGGCGCCCCCGTCGTAGACCTCGAACGCCGCGATCGAGGTGACGGTGACGACCAGTCCGTCGCCCGAGTCGACCAGCTTGGGCAGCAGCGCGCGGGTGACCCGCAGCGTGCCCAGCACGTTGGTCTCCCACATCCACCGCCAGTGCTCGAGGTCGGCGTCGGCGACGGACTCCAGCCCCCGCGCGCCGCCGGCGTTGTTGACCAGCACGTCGACGCGATCGACCGCATCGGCCAGCGCGTCGACCGCCGCGTCGTCTGTGACGTCCGCCACAATCGCGGTCCCGCCGACCTCGGCGGCCAGGGTCGCGACCCGGTCCGCCCGGCGGGCCACCGCGATCACGTGGAACCCTTGCGCGGCAAGGGTTCTGGCCGTCGCCTCCCCGATCCCGGAACTGGCGCCGGTGACTACCGCGACCCGTCGGTCCCCGCCCGCTGTCGTCATCGGAGCCACTCTAGTGAACGTGCTAAATTCCCGATGTGCACCCCAGCGCCCTGTCCAGCACGAGCACCGCGTGTCGTTTCGCGGGTCGCTCGTGTTGTCGCCGCGCACTTTGCCGCTCCTGACTTTTCAGGCGTGGCCAACGACCGGCCATCGTAAATCGGACAAAGGACGCTCGTGCGACATACCACCCTCACCTCAGGCCGGCACGGGGCCGGCCGCGAGACCCACGCGCGGCCACACCACCGGATCGTTCCGCCGGCCCTGCACCTCGCGGACTCCGCGGCCGCATCCGTCTTTCGTGCCGTGCGGTTGCGCGGCCCCGCCGCGCGTGACCTCATCGCCGACATCACCTCGCTGAGCATCGCGACGGTCAACCGGCAGGTCACCGCGCTGCTGGATGCGGGACTGCTGCGGGAGCGCGCCGACCTGGCCGTCGCCGGGGCCATCGGGCGTCCGCGGGTGCCCGTGGAGGTCAACCACGAACCGTTCATGACGCTGGGCATGCACATCGGGGCGCGGACCACCAGCATCATGGCGACCGACCTGTTCGGCCGCACCCTGGACACGGTCGAGACGCCGACGCCGCTGCATCCCGCCGGGACGGCGCTGGCCTCGCTGGCCGACCACGCCGCCCGGTATCTGCGGCGCTGGCACCGGCGCCGCCCGCTGTGGGTGGGGGTGGCCATCGGGGGCACCGTCAACGGCGCGACGGGCCACGTCGACCACCCGCGGCTGGGCTGGCGCCAGGCCCCCGTCGGGCCGGTGCTGGCCGACGCGCTGGGCCTGCCGGTATCGGTGGCCTCGCACGTCGACGCCATGGCCGGCGCCGAGCTGCTGCTCGGCCTGCGGCGGTTCGCGCTCAGCTCGCCGACCAGCCTGTACGTCTACGCGCGCGAGACCGTGGGTTATGCGCTGGTGATCGGCGGCCGCGTGCACTGCCCGGCCAGCGGCCCCGGCACCATCGCGCCGCTGCCCGCGCACTCCGAACTGCTCGGCGGCACCGGGCAGCTGGAGTCCACCGTCAGCGACGAGGCGGTGCTGGCCGCCGCGCGGCGGCTGCGGATCATGCCCCCGGACCCCGCCAACGGGTCCCCCGGCGCCATCACGGACCTGCTGCGCGCGGCCCGGGCCGGCAACCGGCAGGCCGCCGAGCTGCTGGCGGAGCGCGCGCGGGTGCTCGGTGAGGCGGTGGCGTTGCTGCGCGACCTGCTCAATCCCGACGAGCTCGTGGTCGGTGGCCAGGCCTTCACCGAATACCCCGAGGCGATGGACCAGCTCAGGGCGGCCTTCGCCGGCCGCTCGACGCTGCCGGAGCGCGAGATCCGCGTCACCGCCTTCGGCGACCGGGTGCAGGAAGCCGGGGCGGGGACGGTGTCGCTGGCCGGCCTGTACGCCGACCCGGTGGGCGGCATGCGCCGGGCGAGGGCAGCGGTGACCCGGCCCGGGCCGTCCGCGTGACGAGCCGGTGCGACCAGCGCGCTTGGGCCGCCCGCGGACCCGTCCTGTAAAGATGAACCCGTCCTGTAAAGATGAAAGAGTGCGGCACGACGACGTCTCCCGGCCATCCGGCGACAAGGCGGGCCGTTTTGCGGTGATCCCGCGCCGGGTGGCGCTGCTGGCGGTGCACACTTCGCCGCTGGCCCAGCCGGGCACCGGCGACGCCGGCGGCATGAACGTCTACGTGCTGCAGAGCGCGCTGCACCTGGCGCGCCGGGGCATCGAGGTGGAGATCTTCACCCGCGCCACCGCCTCGGCCGACCCGCCGGTCGTGCGGGTGGCGCCGGGTGTGCTGGTGCGCAACGTGGTCGCCGGGCCGTTCGAGGGTCTGGACAAATACGACCTGCCCACCCAGCTGTGCGCGTTCGCGGCCGGGGTGCTGCGGGCCGAGGCGTCCCACGAGCCCGGGTACTACGACATCGTGCATTCGCATTACTGGCTGTCGGGGCAGGTCGGCTGGCTGGCCCGCGACCGCTGGGCGGTGCCGCTGGTGCACACCGCGCACACGCTGGCCGCGGTGAAGAACGCGGCCCTGGCCGACGGGGACGCGCCCGAGCCGCCGCTGCGCACGGTCGGGGAGCAGCAGGTCGTCGACGAGGCCGACCGGCTGATTGTCAACACCGAAGACGAAGCGAGACAATTGGTTTCGAACCACCATGCCGATCCGGCGCGCATCGACGTGGTCCACCCCGGGGTGGACCTCGACGTGTTCCGTCCGGGTGACCGCCGCGCCGCCCGCAGCGCGTTGGGACTCCCGCTCGACGGTCAGCTCGTGGCCTTCGTCGGCCGGATCCAGCCGCTGAAGGCGCCCGACATCGTGTTGCGGGCGGCGGCCAAGCTGCCGGGGGTGCGCATCGTCGTGGCCGGCGGCCCGTCGGGCAGCGGGCTGGCCCGCCCGGAGGGCCTGGTCTCACTCGCCGACGACCTGGGCATCAGCGAGCGGGTGACGTTCCTGCCGCCGCAGTCCCGCGCAAACCTGGCCACCTTGTTCCAGGCGGCCGACCTCGTTGCGGTGCCCAGCTATTCGGAGTCGTTCGGGCTGGTCGCCATCGAGGCCCAGGCCTGCGGCACGCCGGTGGTGGCCGCCGCGGTGGGCGGGCTGCCGGTCGCGGTGCACGACGGGGTCACCGGCACCCTGGTGGCCGGGCACGACATCGACGACTGGGCCGCGGCCCTCGGTGACCTGCTGTTGCTCGGGAACGGCCCGCGGGCCGGGGCGATGAGCCGGGCCGCGGTGGCGCACGCGGGCCGGTTCTCCTGGGAGAACACCACCGACGCCCTGCTGGCCAGCTACCGGCGCGCGGTCGGGGAGTTCACCGCCGGGCGCCGGCGCCGCGGCGGTGCGCTGTCGTCGGACCGGGCGTGGGGGGGGGGGGCGCCCCCCCGGGGGGGGGGGGGAGGGGGGGGGGGGGGGGCCCCGCCCCCCCCCCCC
>NZ_VMQU01000153.1 GCF_007714205.1 Mycobacterium helveticum
GCCCAGGGACGGCCAGCCCAGGGACACCCAGCCCAGGGACACCCAGCCCAGGGACGCCCAGAACTCCCGCGGTGACCGTGCGCCGCACGACGCGCCCGCCATCCCGCCCGACGTGGACGCCCGGCAGCTGGCCCCCGAGATCCGCCGCGAACTGAGCACCCTGGACCGCGCCCCCCCCCCCCCCGGGGGGCGCCCCCCCGCACGCCCCCGGGGGGTGGGGGGCCGGGACCCCGAGACGGCGCGACGCCCCCCCCCCCCCCCCCCCCCCCCCCCCCCCCCCCCCCCCCCCCCCCCCCCCCCCCCCCCCCCCCCCGCCACCTGGTCGCCGCCGGGGCGTTGCTGGACGAGGACCCGGAGACGGCGCTCGGCCACGCACGCGCGGCGCGGGCCCGCTCCAGCAGGATCGCCGCGGTTCGCGAAGCCGTCGGCATCGCCGCCTACCACTGCGGCGACTGGGCCCAGGCGCTGTCGGAACTGCGCGCCGCCCGCAGAATGGGCAGCAAGTCCTCGTTGCTGGCGCTGATGGCCGATTGCGAACGCGGACTGGGCCGCCCCGAGCGGGCGATCGAACTGGCCCGCGGACCCGAGGCCGCCGAGCTCAGCGGCGACGACGCCGACGAGCTGCGCATCGTCGCGGCCGGCGCGCGCGCCGATCTCGGCCAGCTCGAGCAGGCCCTGACGGTGCTGTCCACGCCGCAGCTGGATCCGGGCCGCAAAGGCTCGACGGCGGCGCGGTTGTTCTACGCCTACGCCGACACGCTGCTCGCGCTGGGGCGCAGGGACGAGGCGCTGCACTGGTTCCTGCGCTCCGCGGGCGCGGATGTCGACGGCGTCACCGACGCCGAGGACCGGGTCGGCGAGCTCGCCTGAACATGAGGACCATCGCGCAGGAATACGACTGCCTGCTGATCGACCTGGACGGGACGGCGTTCTGCGGCCGCAGCGCCACCGAGGGCGCGGTGCAGGCGCTCGCCGAGGTGCGCGCCCGCACGTTCTTCGTCACCAACAACGCCTCCCGCAGCGCCGAGGAGGTCGCGGCGCACCTGAGCGACCTCGGCTTCACCGCCGCCCCCGAAGACGTCGTCACCAGCGCCCAGAGCGCCGCGCGGCTGCTGGCCGATCAGCTGCCGGCGGGCTCCCCGGTGCTGATCGTGGGCACCGACGCGTTGGCCGGCGAGGTCGCCGCGGTCGGGCTGCGCCCCGTGCGCCGCTACGACGATCACCCGGTCGCCGTCGTGCAGGGGCTGTCCATGACCGTCGGCTGGCCGGAACTGGCCGAGGCCGCCCAGGCGATCCGGGCCGGCGCGTTGTGGGTGGCGGCCAACCTCGACCCCGCGTTGCCCACCGAACGGGGGCTGTTGCCCGGCAACGGCTCCATGGTCGCCGCGCTGCGGACGGCGACCGGCGCCGAACCTCAGGTCGCCGGCAAACCGGCGCCGCGGCTGTTCACCGACGCCGTGGCCCGCGGCGAGTTCCGCGCGCCGCTGGTGGTCGGGGACAGGTTGGATACCGACATCGAAGGCGCCAACGCCGCCGGGCTGCCCAGCCTGCTGGTGCTCTGCGGGGTCAACACCGCGCGCGACGCGGTGTGCGCCGAGCCCGTCCACCGGCCCACCTACATCGGCCACGACCTGCGCTCCCTGCATCGCAGCGGCGAGTCGCTCGCGGTGGGCCCGCAACCGGGCTGGCGCGTGGAGGTCGCCGGCACGGCGGTGACCGTCAGCGCCGGCGGCGACGGCGCCGACGTGGAAGGGGACGGGCTGGCGGTGGTGCGCGCGGTGGCCGGCGCGGTGTGGAGCGCTCCCGCCGGGGCGGGCGCGCCGCGCATCCGGGCCGGCGACGACCGGGCCCGCGACGCCCTGCAACGCTGGTCGTTGCTGCACCCCGGCTGACGGGTGACTAGCGTAGGGACGCGATGGATATCGACCCTGACCGGATTCGCGCCGAAATCGACACCCTGCTCGCCCGGCTGCCCGATTCCGGCGACTCCGAAACGGCCGAGGGCGGGCCGTCTCTGGCCGAGCTGGAGGACATAGCGCGCCGTCTTTCCGAGGCGCACGACGTGCTGCTGGCCGCGCTGGAGTCGGCGGAGAAGGGCTAGTGCGGTGGCGCGACGTGCCCGCGTTGATGCCGAACTGGTTCGGCGCGGCCTCGCCCGGTCACGCCAGCAGGCCGCGGAGTTGATCGGCGCCGGGAAGGTCAGCATCGACGGGCTGCCCGCGCGCAAACCCGGCACCGCCGTGGCCGTCACCGCGAACCTGACCGTCGCCGACGGCGAACGCGGCTGGGTGTCGCGCGGGGCGCACAAACTCATCGGCGCACTGGACGCGTTCGGCGTACCCGTGGCGGGCCGGCGCTGCCTGGACGCCGGGGCGTCGACGGGCGGGTTCACCGAGGTGCTGCTGGACCGCGGGGCCGCCGAGGTGGTCGCCGCCGACGTGGGATACGGGCAGCTGGCCTGGTCGCTGCGCAGCGACCCGCGGGTGGTTGTCGTCGAGCGGACCAACGTCCGCGACCTGACACCCGAGGCGGTCGGCGGGCCGGCCGACCTGGTGGTGGCCGACCTGTCGTTCATCTCGCTGGCCACCGTGTTGCCCGCGCTGGTTCGGTGCGCGCGGCGCGGCGCGGATATCGTTCCCATGGTGAAGCCGCAGTTTGAGGTGGGGAGGGGCCAGGTGGGTGCCGGCGGGGTGGTGCAGGATCCCGGCCTGCGCGCCGAGTCGGTGCTGGCCGTCGCGCGGCGCGCCGGGGAGTTGGGTTGGCACACCGTCGGCGCGGCGGCCAGCCCGCTGCCGGGCCCGTCGGGCAACGTCGAATACTTCCTGTGGCTGCGCGCCGAGACCGATCGCGCGCTGGCGGGAGACGCGTTGGGGGACGCCGTGCGCCGCGCGGTGACGGAGGGCCCGCAGTGAGTGCTCAACCGAACGTGCGCCGCACCGTCCTGCTGGTGGTTCACACCGGCCGCGACGAGGCCACCGAGACCGCCCGGCGGATAGTCAAGGTGCTGGGCGACAACGGGATTGCGCTGCGACTGCTTTCCACCGAGGCCGTCGACAGGGGTTCGCTGCACCTGGCGCCCGGCGAGATGCGGGCGATGGGCGTCGAGATCGAGGTGGTCGAGGCCGACCCGCATGCGGCCGAGGGTTGCGAGCTGGTGCTGGTTCTCGGCGGCGACGGCACCTTCCTGCGGGCGGCCGAGCTGGCGAAAAATGCCGGGGTTCCGGTGCTGGGGGTCAACCTGGGCAGGATCGGATTCTTGGCCGAGGCCGAGGCCGAGGCCATCGACCGCGTGCTGGACCGCGTCATCACCCGCAACTACCGGGTGGAGGAACGCCTGACCCTCGATGTCGTGGTGAACCAGGGCGGCCGGGTCATCCGGCGGGAGTGGGCGCTCAACGAGATGAGCCTGGAAAGAGGTCCGCGGCTGGGTGTGCTCGGGGTGGTCGTCGAGATCGAGGGGCGCCCGGTGTCGGCCTTCGGCTGCGACGGGGTGCTGGTCTCGACGCCGACCGGGTCCACCGCCTACGCCTTCTCCGCCGGCGGCCCGGTGCTGTGGCCGGACCTCGAGGCAATCCTGGTGGTGCCCAACAACGCCCACGCGTTGTTCGCCCGGCCCATGGTCATCAGCCCCGACGCCACCGTCGCGATCGAGGTCGAAGGAGACGGGCACGACGCCCTGGTGTTCTGCGACGGGCGCCGCGAGATGCCGGTGCCCGCCGGCAGCCGGCTCGAGGTCAGCCGCTGCGCCACCCCGGTCAAATGGGCGCGCCTGGACAGCGCGCCGTTCACCGACCGGCTGGTGCGCAAGTTCCGGTTGCCGGTGACCGGGTGGCGCGGGAAGTAATCGCGGGTGCTGACCGAGATTCGGATCGAGTCGCTGGGCGCCATCGGCGTGGCCACCGCCGAGTTCGACCGCGGCCTCACGGTGCTCACCGGTGAGACCGGCACCGGCAAGACCATGGTGGTCACCGGGCTGCACCTGCTGGGCGGCGCCCGAGCCGACCCCACCCGGGTGCGGTCCGGAGCCGACCGCGCCGTCGTCGAAGGGCGTTTCACCACAACCGAGCTCGATGACGCGGTGGCCGCCCGCCTCGACGGGATGCTCGAGGCCTCGGGGGCGGAGCGCGACGAGGACGGCAGCATCATCGCGTTGCGCTCGGTCAGCCGGGAGGGACCCTCGCGGGCCTATCTGGGGGGCCGCAGCGTGCCGGCCAAGACGCTGAGCGCCTTCACCACCGAGCTGCTGACGCTGCACGGGCAGAACGACCAGCTGCGGCTGATGCGCCCCGAGGAGCAGCGCGCCGCCCTGGACCGCTTCGCGGGGACCGCCCCGGCGTGCGAGCGGTACCGCAAGCTGCGCGACGCCTGGCTGTCGGCGCGGCGTGACCTGATCGACCGGCGCGGCCGGGCCCGCGAACTGGCTCAGGAGGCCGACCGGCTGAAGTTCGCGCTCACCGAGATCGACGCCGTCGACCCGCAACCCGGCGAGGACGACGCGCTGGTCGCCGACATCGTGCGGCTCTGCGAGCTGGACACGCTGCGCGAGGCCGCGGCCGGCGCGCGCGCGGCGCTGGCCGGGGCCCCCGACGACGCGGACGGGTCCGGTCCGAGCGCCTCCGACTGCCTGGGGCGGGCGAGGACGGCCCTGGAGTCGGTCGACGACGCGACGCTGCGGGCGCTGGCCGGGCAGGTCGGCGACGCCCTGACGGCGGTCGCCGAGGCGGCCCGCGAACTCGGCGGCTTTCTGGACGAGCTGCCCGCGGATGCCAGTGCGTTGGAATCCAAGCTCGCCCGCCAGGCCGAACTGCGCACGTTGACCCGTAAGTACGCCGCCGACATCGACGGGGTGCTGGGTTGGGCGCGCGAGGCGCGGGAACGGCTCGCCCAACTCGACATCTCCGAGGAGGGATTGGCGGCATTGGCGTCCCGGGTGGACCAGCTGGCGCGCGAATTGTCGCAGGCCGCAGTCGATCTCGGTAAGGCGCGGCGCAAGGCCGCCAAGCGGCTGGCCAAGGAGGTGACCGCGGAGCTGGCTGGCCTGGCGATGGGCGAGGCAGAGTTCACCATCGACGTCACCGTCGACGCGGCGGAGCCGGGGGACCCCACCGCCCTCACGCTGCCCTCCGGGGAGCCCGCCACGGCGGGCCTCGACGGCGTCGACGCCGTCGAGTTCGGTTTCGCGGCGCACCGGGGCATGACGGTACTGCCGCTGGCCAAGAGCGCGTCGGGCGGCGAGCTGTCGCGGGTGATGCTGGCGCTGGAGGTGGTGCTGGCGGCCGCCGCGTCGGGACTGACGATGGTGTTCGACGAGGTCGACGCCGGCGTCGGCGGCCGGGCAGCGGTGCAGATCGGGCGGCGGCTGGCGCGGCTGGCGCGCACCCATCAGGTCATCGTGGTGACCCACCTGCCGCAGGTTGCCGCGTATGCGGATGTGCATCTGGTGGTGCACAGCGCTCGGGGCGCGAGTTCCGTGCAGGGCGTCACCGGCGACGAGCGGGTCGCCGAGCTGGCGCGGATGCTGGCCGGGCTGGGGGAATCCGACAGCGGCCGCGCGCACGCCCGCGAACTTCTCGACGCGGCCCAGGGCGACAACCACCCGTAGCCGCGAGTGTGCGTGTCGGTACGCCGACATTCCGCATACCACGTACATATGCGCACCTTCGCGCGACGGCACCGACGCCGACTCGTCATCAACCTGTGACAGCTGTGACTCTAGATAACTTATGGTGCTGGTGTTACGGCGCGCCTCCCCGCCCCGGCGGAGCTTCGCCGACAGAATCGGCCCCATGAAGATGTCAGGGCTGCTCTCGCGTAATACGTCCCGTCCGGGCCTGACCGGCACCGCCCGGGTCGACCGGAACATCGACCGCTTGCTGCGGCGAGTGTGTCCCGGCGACATCGTGGTGCTCGACATTCTGGACCTGGACCGCATCACCGCCGACGCGCTGGTGGAAGCCGACATCGCCGCGGTCGTCAACGCATCGCCCTCGGTGTCGGGCCGCTACCCGAACATGGGTCCGGAGGTGCTGGTCAACAACGGGGTCACCCTGATCGACGACACCGGCCCGGACGTCTTCAAGAAGGTCAAGGACGGCGCCAAAATCCGCCTGCACGAGGGCGGGGTGTATGCGGGCGATCGCCGGTTGGTCCGCGGGACCGAGCGCACCGACCACGACATCGCCGACCTGATGCGGGAGGCCAAGAGCGGTCTGGCCGCGCATCTGGAAGCGTTCGCCGGCAACACCATTGAGTTCATCAAGAGCGAGAGCCCGCTGCTCATCGACGGTATCGGCATCCCCGACGTCGACGTCGACCTGCGGCGCCGCCACGTGGTGATCGTCGCCGACGAGCCCAGCGCCGAGGACGACCTGCACTCGCTCAAGCCGTTCATCAAGGAATATCAGCCGGTGCTCATCGGTGTCGGCAGCGGTGCGGATGTGTTGCGCAAGGCCGGATATCGCCCGCAGCTCATCGTCGGGGATCCCGACCACATCAGCACCGAGGCTCTCAAGTGTGGCGCCCAGGTCGTGCTGCCCGCCGACGCCGACGGTCACGCGCCCGGTCTGGAACGGATCCAGGACCTCGGCGTCGGGGCGATGACCTTCCCGGCGGCCGGCTCGGCGGTCGACCTGGCTCTGCTGCTGGCCGACCACCACGGCGCCGCGCTGCTGGTGACGGCGGGCCACACCGCCAACATCGAGACGTTCTTCGACCGGACGCGTGCCCAGAGCAACCCGTCGACGTTCCTGACCAGACTGCGGGTGGGCGAGAAGGTGGTGGACGCCAAAGCCGTTGCCACCCTGTACCGCCACAACATCTCCGGCGGCGCCATCGCGCTGCTGGCGCTGACGATGCTGATCGCCGTCGTCGTGGCCCTGTGGGTGTCGCGCACCGACGCCGTGGTGCTGCACTGGATCACCGAGTACTGGAACCACTTGACCCTCATGGTGCAGAAGTGGATGACCTAGATGATCTCGTTACGCCAACACGCGCTTTCGCTGGCCGCGGTCTTCCTGTCGCTGGCCGTCGGCGTGGTGCTGGGTTCGGGCTTTTTGTCCGACACCCTGCTGTCCAGCCTGCGTGCCGAGAAGCGGGATCTGTACACGCAGATAAGCGGACTCAACGACCAGAAGAATGCGCTGAACCAAAAGCTCAGCGCGGCAAACAATTTCGATGACCAACTGGCCGGCCGGATCGTGCATGACGCGCTGGGCGGCAAGTCGGTGGTGGTGTTCCGCACCCCGGACGCCAAGGACGACGACGTGGCGGCCGTCTCGAAGTTCGTCGGCCAGGCCGGCGGCACGCTCACCGGGACGGTGTCGCTGACTCAGGAGTTCGTCGACGCCAACTCCGCCGAGAAGCTGCGGACGGTGGTGAACTCGTCGGTCCTGCCCGCCGGCCAGCAACTGAGCACCAAGCTCGTCGACCAGGGCTCGCAAGCCGGCGACCTGCTGGGCATCGCGCTGTTGATCAACGCCAACCCGGACGTCCAACAAGTTCAGGATCCCGAGCGTGATGCCGTGTTGGCGTCGCTGCGGGACACCGGGTTCATCACCTATCAGCCGGCCGACCACCTGGGGGCGGCAAACGCCGCGCTCGTGGTGACCGGCGGCGCGTTGCCGCAGGACGCCGGCAATCAGGGGGTCAGCGTGGCGCGGTTCTCCGCGGCGCTGGCGCCGCACGGTTCGGGCACGCTGCTCGCCGGGCGCGACGGTTCGGCCACGGGCGGCGCCGCGGTCGCCGTGACCCGCGCCGACTCCGGCATGTCGTCGGTGGTCAGCACCGTCGACGACGTCGACACCGCCCCGGGGAGGATCACGGCGATCCTGGGCCTGCACGACCTGATCAACGGCGGCCACGTCGGGCAGTACGGCACCGGCCATGGGGCAACCTCGGTTACCGTTCCCCAGTGAACGCGTCCCGTCGGGCGTGTTCGCGGCGCAGTGGCGTGCCGGGTGTTAGGGTGGGATTCCGTGGGTCGGCAGGCCCATCTAGTCGAAGCTAGAAAACCCTAAGCCCTGCCCGTCTTCACGGAGGTCGCCTCTTGCGTAAGCATCCGCAAACCGCCACGAAGCACCTCTTCGTCAGCGGTGGCGTGGTTTCGTCGCTCGGCAAGGGCCTGACCGCCAGCAGCCTGGGCCAGCTACTCACCGCCCGCGGGTTGCACGTGATGATGCAGAAGCTCGACCCGTACCTCAACGTCGACCCGGGAACGATGAACCCGTTCCAGCACGGCGAGGTCTTCGTCACCGAGGACGGCGCCGAGACCGACCTCGACGTCGGCCACTACGAGCGGTTCTTGGACCGCGACCTGTCCGGCTCGGCGAATGTCACCACCGGGCAAGTCTATTCGAGCGTGATCGCCAAGGAACGGCGCGGCGAATACCTCGGTGACACCGTGCAGGTGATCCCGCACATCACCGACGAGATCAAGCAGCGCATCCTGGCGATGGCCAAGCCCGACGCCGACGGCCACCGCCCGGACGTCGTCATCACCGAGATCGGCGGCACGGTGGGCGACATCGAGTCACTGCCCTTCCTGGAGGCGGTTCGGCAGGTCCGCCACGACCTCGGGCGGGAGAACGTCTTCTTCCTGCACGTGTCGCTGGTGCCCTACCTGGCCCCCTCGGGGGAGTTGAAGACCAAGCCGACTCAGCACTCGGTGGCCGCGCTGCGCAGCATCGGTATCACGCCCGACGCGCTGATCCTGCGCTGCGACCGCGACGTCCCGGAAGCGCTGAAGAACAAGATCGCGCTGATGTGCGACGTCGACATCGACGGCGTGATCTCCACCCCCGACGCGCCGTCGATCTACGACATCCCCAAGGTGTTGCACCGCGAGGAACTCGACGCGTTCGTGGTGCGCCGGCTCCATCTGCCGTTCCGCGACGTCGACTGGACCGAGTGGGACGACCTGCTGCGCAGGGTGCACGAGCCGCACGACACCGTGCGAATCGCCCTGGTGGGCAAGTATGTCGAGCTCTCCGACGCGTACCTGTCGGTCACCGAGGCGCTGCGCGCCGGCGGGTTCAAACACCACGCGAAAGTCGAGATGCACTGGGTGCCGTCCGACGAGTGCGAGACCGCCGCCGGCGCCGCGCACGCGCTGGCCGACGTGCACGGGGTGTTGGTCCCCGGCGGATTCGGCATCCGCGGCATCGAGGGCAAGATCGGGGCGATCCGCCATGCCCGCATACGCGGCCTGCCGCTGCTGGGGTTATGTCTGGGCCTGCAGTGCATCGTGATCGAAGCCGCGCGCTCGGTGGGTATCACCGAGGCGAACTCCGCCGAATTCGAGCCGGGCACACCGGATCCCGTGATCTCCACGATGGCCGACCAGCTCGACATCGTCGCCGGCGAGGCGGACCTGGGCGGCACCATGCGCCTCGGCGCGTATCCGGCCGTGCTGGAACCGGGTTCGATCGTGGCCGAGGCCTACGGCACCACGCAGGTGTCCGAGCGGCACCGGCATCGCTACGAGGTCAACAACGCCTACCGCGACCGGATCGCCGAGAGCGGTCTGCGGTTTTCGGGTACGTCGCCCGACGGCCACCTGGTGGAGTTCGTCGAATATCCGCCGGAGGTGCACCCGTTCGTCGTCGGCACCCAGGCCCACCCCGAACTGAAGAGCCGACCGACCCGGCCACATCCGCTGTTCGCGGCGTTCGTCGGCGCGGCCATCGACTACAAGGCGGGTGAACTGCTGCCGATGGACATTTCCGAGCACTCGCCCAACGGCAACCACCAAGACGGCGCGCAACGGCCGCTTCCCGAGCCCGCATCCCGTGGCTGAGCACGTTTTCGAGACCACGTCGTCCGAAACCCTTTATACCGGAAAGATTTTCGCGCTGCGACGCGACGAGGTGCGGATGCCCGGCGGCAAAATCGTCACCAGGGAGGTCGTCGAGCACTTCGGCGCGGTGGCCGTGGTGGCGCTGGACGACAAAGGCAACGTCGCGCTGGTCTACCAGTACCGGCACCCGTTGGGCCGCCGGCTGTGGGAGTTGCCCGCAGGGTTGCTCGACGTCGACGGGGAGCCGCCGCACCTGACTGCGGCCCGGGAACTGCAGGAGGAAGCCGGCCTGCGGGCCGACACGTGGCGCGTGCTCGTGGACCTCGATTCCACTCCCGGCTTCAGCGACGAATCCGTGCGCGTCTACCTCGCCACCGGGTTGAGCGAGGTGGACCGGCCCGAGGCGCATCACGAAGAAGCCGACATGCAGTTGGAGTGGTTCCCCCTCACCGATGCCGTCCGCAAGGTGTTCGGGGGCGAAATCGTCAATGCCATTGCGGTCGCGGGACTGTTGGCCGCCCACACCGTCGCCGGCGGGTTCGCGGAGCCACGTCCGGTCGACAGCCCCTGGACCGACAGGCCGACGGCGTTCACCGCCCGAAGGCACGCCTGATGGCGACGGCGGTGCTGGAGTCGCAACTGCAGGGCTACCTCGACCACCTGACGATCGAGCGGGGTGTTTCGGCGAACACGCTGAGCTCCTACCGCCGCGACCTGCGGCGCTATTCGAAACACTTGGCAGAACGCGGGATTCACGATCTGGCGAAGGTGGGCGAGAACGACGTCAGCGAGTTCTTGGTGGCGTTGCGCCGCGGCGATCCCGAGGCCGGGGCCGCGGCGCTGTCGGCGGTGTCGGCGGCCCGGGCGCTGATCGCGGTGCGTGGCCTGCACCGGTTCGCTGCCGCGGAAGGGCTGGCCGAACGGAACGTGGCACAGGCCGTGCGGCCGCCGACGCCGTCGCGCCGGCTGCCCAAGAGCCTGACGGTCGACGAGGTGCTGGCGCTGCTGGAGGGCGCCGGCGGCGACAGCCCCGCCGACGGCCCGCTGACGCTGCGCAATCGTGCACTGCTGGAGTTGTTGTACTCCACCGGATCGCGCATCTCCGAAGCGGTCGGGCTGGACGTCGACGACATCGACACCGAAGCCAGGTCGGTGCTGCTGCGCGGCAAGGGCGGCAAGCAGCGGTTGGTGCCGGTGGGGCGTCCCGCCGTGCGGGCGCTTCAGGCCTACCTGGTGCGCGGCCGCCCGGAACTGGCGCGACGGGGCCGTGGCACCCCGGCGATCTTCCTCAACGTGCGCGGCGGGCGGTTGTCCCGGCAGAGCGCGTGGCAGGTGCTGCAGGACGCGGCCGAACGGGCGGGCATCACCTCGGGGGTGTCGCCGCACATGCTGCGGCATTCCTTTGCCACCCATCTGCTGGAGGGCGGCGCCGATGTCCGGGTCGTGCAGGAGCTGCTCGGTCACGCCTCGGTCACGACGACGCAGATCTACACGCTGGTGACCGTGCACGCCCTTCGTGAGGTGTGGGCCGGCGCCCACCCGCGGGCGCGATAGTTTGCGCGAGCAGACGCCAAAACCCCCCCATTTGGGCCGAAAGGGGGGGGGTTTTGGGGGGGGGGGGGGGGGGGGGGGGCCCGGGGTGGGGGTTGAGGCCCCCCGGGGGGGCCCGGGG
>NZ_VMQU01000154.1 GCF_007714205.1 Mycobacterium helveticum
ACTCGCCCCCCTCCACACCCCCCCCGCCGCGGGCGGGCGGCGGCGGGGGGCCCCCCACCCAAACCCCCCCCCCCCCGCGGGGGGGGGGGGGGTTTTTGGCGTCTGCTCGCGCTAAAAGGTGACCGCGCTTTCTTCGGGCAGCACCTGGAAGTCGGTGTCGGTCATCTCGGTGAGCCGCCCGTAGTAGAGGCCCCTGGCCTCGGGCGCGACGACGCCCTGGTGGATGGGCACCGCGCGGGCGGGCGCGACCGCGCGCAGGTAGTCGACGGCCTCCGAGATCCGCATCCACGGGGCCGCCGCCGGGGCGGCCAGCACGTCGACCGGCTCGCCCGGCACGAACAGCGCGTCGCCGGGATGCATCAGCCTGGCCGGATGGTCGGCATCGCCCACCAGGTACGAAAGGTTCTCTATCACCGGAATTTCCGGGTGTATCACCGCGTGCCTGCCGCCGACGGCCCGCACGGTCACCGCCCCGATCCGCAGCTCGTCGCCGACGTGTACCTCCCGGCACGGGGCGCCCAGTTGGGCGGTCGTCTGCGGGTCGGCATACAGCGCGGCGTCCGGGTTGCCCTCCAGCAGTGACGGGAGGCGCGTGGTGTCGATGTGGTCGGGGTGCTGGTGGGTGACCAGGACGGCCGTCAGGCCGGTGATTCCCTCGAAGCCGTGCGCGAAAGTGCCGGGGTCGAAGAGCACGCGGGTCTGGCCGAACTCGGCGAGTAGGCACGAGTGCCCGAAATGCGTCAGCTGCATGTCTACGATTGTGCCCGGACGAAGGTGGTGCGGATGCGGGTGATCCTGGCGATGATGGTGATCGCCGGTTGCCTGGCGGGTTCCCTGGTCGTCGTGGTGCCCGCGCAGGCGGAGCCGGAGACCTGCCCGCCCGTCTGTGACCAGGTCCCGGCCACCGCATGGATCCCGGGGCGTGCCGTGCCGGTGGACTCCGTCTATCACTGGCCCGCACCGGCCGGACTGGCGGTGCAGGTCACCGGCATCGGCAACGGCCCGCGGTTCCGGTTCGAGGAGGTGTGCGCCACGCCGGTGGACCCGCAGGACCCGCGGGCCGGCGCGGTTGCCGCCCGGGTGACCGTGGCGCACCCCGACGGCCAGTGGCAGCTGCAGGCACAGATCCTGCACTGGCGCGGCGACACGGCCCGCGGCGGCCCGACCGCGACCGCGGTGTTCGGCACCGCCGTCGCCGCCCTGCGCGGCTGCCAGCGCGGGGCACCGCTGGAATCGCCGTCGGTCACCACCGACGGTCCCGACCGGATGGCCGCGGTGATCTCCGGACCGGTCATCGTGCACACCTACCTGCTCGCCCACCCGTCGAGCAGCACGATCGCCGAGCTCACGCTGTGGTCGTCGGCGCCGCCGCAGGTGCCCTGGCCGGCGATGGCCGACGAACCGGTGCTCAACGCGATGGCCGCCCCGCTGTGCGAGGCCTACCTCGCCTCGTGCCTGTGACACCGCCGGACGCCGGTAGAGTTGGCGCCGACAGAAACCGTCAGGAGGAGCGCCGGTGGCCCGGGTGATCGTCAACGTGATGCCCAAAGCGGAGATTCTCGACCCGCAAGGTCAGGCCATTGTCGGCGCGCTCGGCCGGCTGGGCCATCCCGGGATCTCGGATGTGCGGCAGGGCAAGCGATTCGAGCTCGAGGTCGATGACACGGTCGACGACTCCGCGCTCGCCGAGATCGCGGAGTCGCTGTTGGCCAACACCGTGATCGAGGACTGGACGATCACGCGGGAGGGGAGGTGACGGTGCGCATCGGCGTCATCACGTTCCCGGGGTCGCTCGACGACGGGGACGCCGCCCGCGCGGTACGGCGTGTCGGCGCCGAACCGGTCAGCCTCTGGCACGCCGACGCCGACCTCAGGGGCGTCGACGCCGTGGTGGTGCCCGGCGGGTTCTCCTACGGCGACTACCTGCGGGCGGGGGCGATCGCGCGGTTCGCCCCGGTGATGGCCGAAGTGGTCGGCGCCGCGCGCCGCGGGATGCCGGTCCTGGGCATCTGCAACGGCTTTCAGGTGCTGTGCGAGGCGGGGCTGCTGCCCGGGGCCCTCACCCGCAACGTGGGCCTGCACTTCGTCTGCCGCGACGTGTGGCTGCAGGTGGCGTCCACCGCGACGGCGTGGACGTCGCGCTACGAGGCGGGCGCCGACATCCTGGTGCCGCTGAAATCCGGGGAAGGCCGCTACGTGGCGCCCGAAGACGTGCTCGACGAACTCGAGGGCGAGGGCCGGGTGGTGCTCCGCTACCGCGACAACATCAACGGCTCCCTGCACGACATCGCCGGCGTCAGCTCGGCCAATGGCCGGGTGGTCGGCCTGATGCCCCATCCCGAGCACGCCATCGAGGCGCTGACCGGGCCGTCGGACGACGGTCTGGGCCTGTTCTATTCGGCGCTGGACGCCGTTCTGGCGGTCTGAGCGAAGGGCAGCGCGTAAACGGCGATGCCGGCGCGCTCAGCCGGTATCGCGCAGCAACGGCTGCGCGGGCCGCCACTCGACGACGGGCGCCAGGTCGCCGAACAGTTCGATCGCGGCCGCGATCGTGTTGTCCACGAAGCGCGCGAAATCCTCGAAGGCGATGCCATCGCGGATCCACTGCGACCGGCGCGCGATCACCCCGATGCGCTGCGGATCGCAGGAATTGTGCACGATCGCGGTGACCTCGCGGTCCTGCCGATTCCAGCTGTCGGCGAGGTGGGTCAGCCAGGGGCGGTCGGTGGCGGGGAAGAAGCACGCCGGAACCACCCGAACCACCAGCACGTCGTCGTGCGCGGGGCAGGCCTCGAGGTGGACGTGCAGCCGTCGCGGGCGTGTATTGGCGACGTAGAAGAATTCGCCGTCGTGCCGGCCGCGGAAATACCGGCTCCCGCGGGTGCGCAGGTAACGTTCGATCAGGTCGGCGCAGAGCGGCTCACTCGTCATGGATCCATGCTGCTCACAGTGGCTTTGCGAAGTCTTGGAGCCGGGCCGGCCAAAACCGAAGAATCTGTTGAGAATCGGCTGAGAGGCCGGGCCCGGGAACGCTGTGCGGCATGCAGATTCAGAGCGGATAGAGCCCGGGCAGGTTGACCACGATGGCCTCTTGCGTGCTGCGGGCGATCACGACCTCGGCCGGCGCGGTCGGGTCGGGGTTCTCCTCCCGGTGCGGCAGGTAGGGCGGAACGAAGACGTAGTCGCCGGGCGCGGTCGCGATGCGCACCTCCCGGTCACCGTCGTGGAAGACGAACTCCGGGTGGCCGCTGCGCACATAGATCGCGGTCTCGGATTCGCCGTGATGGTGGTTGGACGACACCGCCTGCGGGGCGACGTGCGTCTCGCCCATCCACAGTTTCGCCGCGCCGACCGACCGGCCGGACAGGGCGGCGAAGCGCCGCATCCCCTCCGACTGCGCGGTGTCGTCGCTGAGGTCCGAAGCCCTGACGTGGTGCATGCGTGGGGTCGCCGGGGTCGTGTCGTCGAAGTCGGGGTGGAAGCCGTCCGAGGTTGCCATCGTTCAATTATTCACTGAGCGCCGAGCGTGTACTGGCGGCGAGATTTCGGCCGATTTCTCGCGCTGAGAACACGTTCGGCGCCGTGCATTTCAGCGCGAGCCGGTTAGGCGCTGCGCGAGCCGGCGCAGGTCACCGACGACGAGGTCGGGCTGCGGCAACCCGTCGACGGGTAGCGGGGGATTGCCCGGCCGCGTGATGAGGGCGGCGCGGAAGCCGACGTTTTGCGCGCCGAGCAGGTCCCACGGATGTGCGGCCACCATCATGCACTCGCCGGGCGGCACCCCGAGCGTCTCGCACGCATACCGGTATACCGTCGGGGCGGGTTTGAACGCACGCCGGTCATCGACGCTGAGGCGCTGCTCGAAAAAGACCGCCAGCCCCGAGTTTTCCAGCGCCGTGCGCCCGTCCGGGTTGGGCGGTGAGTTGGTCAGGGTGGCCAGCCGGAAGCCGCTGTCGCGCAGTGCGGCGAGCCCGTCGGCCGCATCCGCGTGCGCCGGCATCGTGAGCAGCCCCGTCCTCAGCCGGTCCAGGTCGTCGTCGGTGACGCCGACCCGGTAGGCCTCGCCCAGCATGCGCAGCACGCCCCGGGCGAGGGTGACGAAGTCCACGTAGCTCTCCGCCAGGGTGGCGGTCATCGAATACATGACGAGCTGGGCGAACCATTCACGCAGCATGCGACGGTCACCGAACATTTGTTCGAAAAGCGGTGCCAGCGAATCGATGTCGACGAGCGTCTCGTTGACATCGAAAACAAGGACGGACGGTGTGGTGGGCATGGCTGGTGGTCACCATTCTTCAGTGCGGGGATGTCGGGCTGTGCATACCCGGGCAGGCACGGACAAACAGCGCCATCACCGCCACCGGCCAGCGCGGTGCCACGCCCGCGGCGGAGCGATCGACGACGTCCCGGCACGCGCGGATCGCGAAGGGTTTTATGGGTCAACTATCCGCGTTGACGCCGCGGCGAGGCTCCGGTCGCCTGCGTTGAGTCCACCCGACGACCGCGGTTGATGGAGAACGAGATTCGTTGATCCCGGTCCTGGTGACGCACGGCTGCTAGCAGCCCAGGCAGACGGACGCCTCCGCGGTGTAGCACAAAAACGTCATCGTCTCCTGCAGGTACAGCTGCACCGTGTCGGTGTCATGGCTGGTGTAGCCGATCGCGACGTCGGTGCCCAGCTGCAGGTCGAAGTCGCCGCCGCGGGTGGTCAGCACCATGGCGCCGTCGATGGCGGGCGCCCAGATGATGTCCCCGCCGACCAGCCGGCCCAGGTGCTCGCGGATCGGATATCCGTGCTCGGTGGTCTCGCTGACCTTGGTGTAGACGTCGGCGGACAGCAGTACCGAGTACGGCCCGTCGACACCGGCCAGCCGCAGCGCGGTCAACGCCTGCGAAATCGCATCGGGCATGTCGCGCGGATCCTCCGGCAGCGTCACCGGGGGGTTGGAGGTGCAGCTGCGGATGCCGTCGATGGACGCGGCGGGGTAGCCCTCGAAGATGGCGTGGTCCTCGACGAACGCGAGCTTCTTGGCGGCGGCCTTGACCGTCTCCCAATCGGAGTCCTGCGCACCGCGCTCGACGTTGTCGATCTCGTTGCGGGACAGGGTGAACGGAACTCGCAGCCGGACAAGCGGTTTGCTGGCGCGCAGGTGAGCGAGCACGCCGTCGGTGGGCGCCTCCACGTCCAGCAGCCGTCCCGTGCTGACCGCCGCGGTCGTCGGCCCGCCGGGGCCGGTGACGTCGACCACCCGCCGGCCGGCGATGTGGCGCTTGAACGTCCGGGTGGCCTCCAGTTCGATTTCGGTCCACGCCGCTTCGGTGACCGGTGCCAGCTCGCGGTAGAGGTTGTTCATCGGGACGTTCCTTTCAGACTGCCGATCGAAAGTGAGCCGTTTTCAGAGGTGGGTTCGGACGCGGAACCGACCCGCCGCCCGGTCCCCGGCGTGCCGGGCAGCGGCGGTGGGTCGTCGAGGAAGTCAACGGTGGGGGCGAAGAACATCCCCCCGGTGACCGCGGTGGAGAAGTCGAGTATGCGGTCGGTGTTCCCCGGCGGATCGCCGAGGAACATGTTGCGCAGCATCTGCTCGGTCACCGCGGGCCGGCGTGAATAGCCGATGAAGTAGGTGCCGTACTCGCCCTTGCCGACCTCACCGAACGGCATGTTGTGCCGCACGATCTTCAGCTCGGTGCCGTCGTCGTCGGTGATGACGTTGAGCGCGATGTGCGAGTTGGCGGGCTTCATGTCCGCGTCGAGTTCGATGTCGTCGAGCTTGGTGCGCCCGACCACGCGTTCCTGCTCGGGTACCGGCAGCGACTCCCACTCCGCCATGTCGTGCACGTACTTCTGCACGTGCACGTAGCACGCCCCGGCGAAGTCCGGGTCCTCGTCGCCGATCGTGGTGGCGCTCAGCGCGATTGGGCCGTCCGGGTTTTCGGTGCCGTCGACGAACCCGAGCAGGTCGCGGTTGTCGAAGAACCGGAACCCGTGCACCTCGTCGACGACGGTGACCGCGCCGGACATGGCTTTGAGGACGCGGCCGGCCAACTCGAAGCAGACGTCCATACTCTCGGCCCGGATGTGAAACAGCACGTCGCCGGGGGTCGCCGGGGCCGTGTGCCGCGGCCCGGTCAGTTCGACGAACGGGTGCAGTTCGGCGGGCCGCGGGCCGGCGAACAACCGGTCCCAGGCGTCGGAGCCGATGGAGGTGATCATCGACAGCCGTTTGGCCGGGTCGCGGAAACCCAGGGCGCGCACCAGCCCGGAGAACTCGGGCAGCGCGTCGTGCACGGTCACTTCCCCGCCGTCGTCGATGGTGACCACCAGGAATATGGCGGCGGGAGTCAACGGCGCGAGAATGGGTTGCGGCTGGACCGGAGGCACTCTGTTGACCCTAGCGCGGCGACGGCGAGCGCTGCATAGCGGCGCGAGCAAGGAGCCGGGCGGTCAGGCCCGGCGTGCAGCCCGCAATGCCCGGCAAGCCATGATGGTGAACGTGTCCGGTGAGCGAAACGACGGGACGACCGCGGCCAGTGCACGAGGCCTCTGTGACTTCATCGACGCCTCGCCGTCGCCGTTTCACGCCTGCGCGACGGTGGCCGGGCGGCTGCGCGGCGCCGGGTACACCGAACTCGGCGAGATCGAGCGTTGGCCGGACCGGCCCGGCCGGTACTTCACCGTGCGGGCCGGGTCACTGGTCGCCTGGAACTCCGAGGGTCCCGGCGGCCCGTTCCGCATCGTCGGCGCCCACACCGACAGCCCCAACCTGCGGGTCAAGCAGCATCCCGACCGGCTGGTCGCCGGCTGGTGGGTGGTCGCGCTGGAGCCCTACGGGGGAGCGTGGCTCAACTCCTGGCTGGATCGCGATCTCGGCATCAGCGGGCGCCTGACGCTGCGGGAGGGCACCGGACTCGGCCATCGGCTCGTCCGGATCGACGACCCGATCCTGCGGGTGCCGCAACTGGCCATCCATCTGGCCGAGGACCGCAAGTCGCTGACTTTGGACCCGCAGCGCCACCTCAACGCGGTGTGGGGGACCGGCGGGCAGCCGGGGTCGTTCGTCGGCTACGTCGCCGAGCGCGCCGGCGTGGCACCGTCCGACGTGCTGGCCGCCGACCTGATGACGCACGACTTGACGCCCTCGACGGTGGTCGGCGCCGAGGCCGACCTGTTGAGCGCTCCGCGGCTGGACAACCTGGCCAGCTGCTATGCGGGCACCGAAGCACTGCTGGCCGTCGAGCCGCGGACGGCACCGGAGGGTGCCCTGCCGGTGCTGGTTCTCTTCGACCACGAGGAGGTCGGTTCGTCCTCGGACCACGGCGCGCAGTCCAACCTGCTGAGCACCGTCCTGGAGCGGATCGTGCTCGCGGCCGGCGGCACCCGCGAAGACTTTCTGCGCCGGCTCCCGGCGTCGCTGCTGGCCTCGGCGGACATGGCACACGCCACCCACCCCAACTATCCCGAGCGGCACGAACCGGGCCACCTCATCGAGGTCAACGCCGGGCCGGTGCTCAAGGTGCACCCGAACCTGCGCTACGCCACCGACGGGCGCACGGCGGCGGCCTTCGCGCTGGCCTGCCGGCAGGCCGGGGTGAACCTGCAGCGCTACGAGCACCGGGCGGACCTGCCGTGCGGTTCGACGATCGGCCCGCTGGCCGCGGCCCGGACGGGCATCCCGACCGTCGACGTCGGCGCCGCCCAGCTCGCGATGCATTCCGCGCGCGAGCTGATGGGCGCCCACGACGTGGCCGCCTATTCGGCCGCGATGCGCGCGTTCCTGTCGCCGGCGTGACGCGCGGCCGGCAGTCCCATCCCGCGCAGCCATTGGTCGAGCAGCAGCCGCGAGAGCCGATCGACGTCGACGTCCTCGCCGGCCAGGACGTAGGTCATGGTCGCGATCAATTGGATTAGGGCCAGCGAGCCGGCGAGATCGACCGGCACCGCTTTGACGAACTCCTGGGCCATCCACACGTGCCCGGGGCCGCCTCGTGCCGGGCGTCGTAGGTCGCGGCGCGGATGTGGCCGAGCGTGCCGGCGACCTCATGGGCTGCGGCATCGGCGATCCGCGCGGCGGCATCCTGGGCGAGGCGGCGGTTGAACTCGCGCAGTAGACCCGCCTTGGTCCCGAAGATGCGAAAGAAGGCCGCCCGACCGGCGTTTCGCTGGTCCCGGGTCAGACGAACGCTCCAGGTTTTCGGTATTGAGACCTGACGCGCAAAACCAGCTCCAACCTGCTCAATCCCACCGACCTGCGCGACGTGCCCGGGCTGATGCTCGGCGGGCGCCCTTGCGCTCGGCGCCCTCGACGTACTTCTTCATCCGCAGTGCGGTGTCCAGGCACTGCCCGGTGTTGGTGCCCACCCCGCGCGGGTGGGGCGGCCGGGGCGGCGTCACCTTAGACTGTTCGGCGTGACCGTCCCCGGGTCGATCGACACCGTCGCACACGCCGCGAGTACGCCCGACCAACCGCAACCGTTCGGTGAGCTGGGTCTCAAAGACGACGAGTACCAGCGGATCCGCGAGATCCTGGGCCGCAGGCCCACAGACACCGAGCTGGCGATGTACTCGGTGATGTGGAGCGAGCACTGCTCGTACAAGTCCTCGAAGGTGCACCTGCGCTACTTCGGCGAAACCACGACCGACGAGATGCGCGCCGGCATGCTGGCCGGCATCGGCGAGAACGCGGGCGTGGTCGACATCGGCGACGGCTGGGCCGTCACGTTCAAGGTGGAATCGCACAACCACCCGTCCTACGTCGAGCCCTACCAGGGCGCGGCCACCGGGGTCGGCGGCATCGTGCGCGACATCATGGCGATGGGCGCGCGACCGGTCGCGGTGCTGGACCAGCTTCGCTTCGGCGCCGCCGACGCCCCCGACACGCGCCGCGTGCTCGACGGCGTGGTGCGCGGCATCGGCGGCTACGGCAACTCGCTGGGCCTGCCCAACATCGGGGGCGAAACCGTCTTCGACGCGTGCTATGCGGGCAACCCGTTGGTCAACGCGTTGTGTGTCGGCGTCCTGCGTCAGGAGGACCTGCATCTGGCGTTCGCCTCGGGTGCCGGCAACAAGATCATCCTGTTCGGCGCGCGGACGGGGCTGGACGGCATCGGCGGGGTGTCGGTGCTGGCGTCGGACACCTTCGATGCCACCGGATCGCGCAAGAAACTGCCCTCGGTGCAGGTCGGCGACCCGTTCATGGAGAAGGTGCTCATCGAGTGCTGCCTCGAGCTCTACGCGGGCAAGCTGGTGATCGGCATCCAGGACCTAGGCGGAGCCGGATTGTCATGTGCGACATCTGAATTGGCCGCCGCTGGGGACGGCGGCATGTCCATCGAGCTCGACACCGTCCCGCTGCGCGCCAAGGAGATGACACCCGCCGAGGTGCTGTGCAGCGAGTCCCAGGAGCGGATGTGTGCGGTCGTCGCGCCGGAGAACGTCGACGCCTTCATGGCGGTGTGCCGAAAATGGGACGTGACGGCCACCGTGATCGGCGAGGTGACCGAGGGCGACCGGTTGCGGATCACTTGGCGCGGCGAGACCGTCGTTGACGTGCCGCCGCGCACCGTCGCCCACGAAGGCCCGGTGTACCAGCGGCCGGTCGCACGCCCCGAATCGCAGGACGCCCTGAACTCCGACCGCTCGGACCGGCTGCCACGGCCCGCCACCGGCGCGGAGCTGCGTGCGACTTTGCTTGCGCTGCTGGGCAGCCCGCACCTGTGCAGCCGCGCGTTCATCACCGAGCAGTACGACCGCTACGTGCGCGGCAACACCGTGCTGGCCGAGCACGCCGACGGCGGCATGCTGCGCGTCGACGAGGCCACCGGCCGCGGCATTGCGGTCTCGACCGATGCGTCGGGGCGTTACACGCTGCTGGATCCCTACACCGGAGCCCAACTGGCGCTGGCCGAGGCCTACCGCAACGTCGCGGTGACCGGCGCCACGCCGGTCGCGGTGACCAACTGCCTCAACTTCGGGTCCCCCGAGGACCCCGGAGTGATGTGGCAGTTCGCCCAGGCGGTGCGCGGCCTGGCAGACGGCTGTGCCGCCCTTGGCATTCCGGTGACCGGCGGCAACGTCAGCTTCTACAACCAGACCGGCTCCGTGGCGATTCTCCCGACGCCGGTCGTCGGGGTGCTCGGTGTGATCGACGACGTCGGCCGGCGCATCCCCACCGGACTGGGCGGCGAGCCGGGGGAGACCCTGATGCTGCTGGGCGACACGCGCGACGAGTTCGACGGATCCGTCTGGGCGCAGGTGAGCGCCGACCATCTCGGTGGGCTGCCACCGGCGGTGGACCTGGCGCGGGAGAAGCTGCTGGCCGAGGTGCTGCGGGCGGGGTCACGCGACGGGCTGGTGTCGGCCGCGCACGACCTGTCCGAAGGCGGGCTGGCCCAGGCCGTCGTGGAGGCGGCGTTGGCAGGTGAAACCGGTTGTCGCATAATCTTTCCCGAAGGTGCCGATCCGTTCGTGACGCTGTTCTCCGAGTCGGCGGGCCGGGCCCTGGTGGCGGTTCCGCGCACCGAGGAGAGCCGGTTCCGGGCGATGTGCGAGGCGCGGGGCCTGCCCGCCGTTCGCATCGGGGTCGTGGACCAGGAGTCGGACGCGCTGGAGTTTCAGGGCCTGTTCACGGTTTCGCTGGCCGAACTGCGCGAAACGTCCGCCTCGGTGTTGCCGCGATTCTTCGGAGGAGCGTCACCGGCGAAAAGCGATGCGTGACAGGCATTTTCGCCGTCAACACGCGTTGTCTCTGGGCGCCGCCCTGGTCGGCTGGGGCTTCGTCACTCCGCGGTTGCCGCCTGCGCTGCGGGTTGTCGTGCAGGCCGGTGTGGGCGTGCTGCTGGTCCGGCTGACCCGTGCGCCGTTGGGCCTGCGCCCACCGCGGCTGTGGACGGGGTTGCGGTGGGGGTTGGCGG
>NZ_VMQU01000155.1 GCF_007714205.1 Mycobacterium helveticum
CCGCTATGACCGGCTCGCGCAGCTGCGCGACCTGGTGCTGCTGCTGTCGGACTCCCTGACACCGCGCGGCGTCGGGCAGTGGCTGCACGCCGGAAACCGCCTCCTGGACGGCGAGCGCCCCATCGACCTGCTCGCAAACGACCGCTACGAGGAGGTCCGCGGCGCAGCCGAGTCCTTCATCGACGGCTCCTACGTGTGAGCCTGGACGGCACGGTCGCCGCCGCGCCGCGCCGCACGTTGCGCGGCCACTACTGGCATCAGGGCCCCACCCGGCACCCGCTGGTGTCCTGCGCAGATTCCGCCCGGGGTCCGGGCCGTTACCACCGCAACGGCGAGCCCGGCGTCTGGTATGCCTCCAACCGCGAACAAGGTGCGTGGGCGGAGTTGTTTCGCCACTTCGTCGATGATGGTGTCGACCCGTTCGAGGTTCGCCGCCGCATCGGGCGGGTCTCGGTGGACCTCGAGGTGCTCGACCTGACCGAGGCGCATGTCCGAGCGCAGTTGGCGGTGACCGAAAAGGAGCTCGTGTCCGACGATTACGCGCTGACCCAGGCCATCGCGACCGCAGCCCGCAACGCCGGGTTTGACGCCGTGCTGGCCCCGGCCGCAGCGCTACCCGGCACTGAGACGCTCGCGGTGTTCGCTCACGCGCTGCCCAAAGTCGACGCCGAGCGCTCCGCAGTCCGCCAACCCCCACCGCGGCTCGCCGACCTGCTGCCGATCATCCGACCGCACGAAAACGTCACCGACGCCGCGCGTCGCATGCTCATTACGCTAGGACAAGCCGGCGCCGAAGCGATTCGGCGTCGACGTCGCTGGTCGGCCTCACCGCGGCGCACTGACCTAATCAGGGAAGCCCGCCGAGGAGCCCAGGCAGCGGTTACCGCTCGTCCAGCCTAACCGTGACGGTTACCCGGCCCCGATCGTCGCGGGCTGCCAGCGCATGCCCGCCGCGGTCGGTGCCGTTGAGCCGCAACGTCATCGGGCCCCCTTCACCCAGGAAGTTTCGCCACCAGTTCTTGGCGTCGGGCGCCATCACCCGGATCACAATGTCGTCGCCGACCCGCCGGTAATTCACCGGCGTGCTGAACGTCTTGCCCGAGCGCCGGCCGACGTAGGAAATCATCACCAGGTTTCGGCCGACCACATTGCCGAGCACGGGCACATCGACGAGCTTGGCCGCGACGGCGTTGACCGCCGGCACCAGTGGACTCCCGAAGATGCCGCGGCCCATCACAACACCCCTAGCCGATTCATGCTCATCAGCCTAGCTAGATCCGCTCGGAACCGGTCGAACCCCACCCGCGGAGCGCCCCTGAACGCAGCGACGGCGCCTCGGCGCTGATGAATCGGTTCCGGCGCAGCGGGGAAAGCTCGCCGACCTGGATTCCATTCCTGGTCACGACGAACGACTCGCCTTGGTCAAGCTGGCGCGTTATCTCGCCGCTGTTATTGCGCAACTCCCGCTGCGTGATCTGCTTGGCCATACCTGGAATGTAGCGCGCGTACTACGCAAGGGAGCAAGGCGAGAAGGCGAGGACAGCGCGACGCATCAGCTGGCCTTCGCAGTAATCGGTGGCGGACGCCTCACGAGGCTTGCCCGCCCCGAGGCGATCCGCGTGGCGCACGCTGTCAGCCGCGGACCGCCGGGCCGCTGCGCAGCAAGGCGGCCCCCACGCTACCCGCGCCGGGCACGATTTCCGGGACCGACCGCCGGCCCATTGCGCACGAACTCCACGACCGCGTCGCGATTTTTCGCCGTGCGTTACGCCCGAGTCAGCGCGTCGGCGTCCTTGATGAGCAACAGCAGGTGCAGCGGGTCGGTGGGCGACGGCCCGAAGTCGAAGTGGGCGTAGAACGAGCGGGCCTCATCGCTAATGGCGTGCACCAGCATCGCCCGCGCGCCGATCAGGTCGGCTGCGCGCACACTGCGAATGACCGCATCCCGCAGCAGATGTGCACCGAGCCCGCTGCCTTGTTCCGCGCGATCGACCGCCAACCGGGACAACAGAATCACCGGCACGGGCTCTGGCATGTTGCGCCGCACTCGTCCGGGCACCGCACGGCGCTGCACCGACGCCGCCGCCAGCGCGTAAAAGCCCACGACCGGGCCGGCGCGACATGTCACATAACAGCGCGATGCGCCTTCCGCGTCGTTAGCCAAAGCCCGGGCACGCAGATAGTGGTCCAAGCTGGGTTCGCCGCTGTCAAATGCGAGGAGATCGTCGCGTTCACTGATCGGGCGCGGCGCGCTGTAGCCGCTCACTCCGCTGCATCGAAGATGGATTCCTCCGCAAGCAACGCTTTCAGCCGTGGCTTGTGCGACACCGGCCGGTCAAGCACCGCCAGAAACTTCGACCAAGCCGCATCATCGAGCACGAACCGGCGGCGATCGGCCAACACATTGCGGGCATGCGCCAGCGTTGCAGTGACCGTGAAATTGGTGAGATCGGTCCCTTCCACCTCGGCTGCATACCGGATCAGCGCGTCCTGTTCAGCGGTCAGACGCACCGCGAATCGTTCCGTCTTGATGGCCATCACCCCATTGTTTGCCTCATAGGCACACGGGTCAACACCGCGCGTTGCCTCACGCCCGCATCAGCACCTATTGCGTCCTGACGCGCCTACCGCTCGGAACCGGCGTGTGACATCTTTCCTCAGCCGATCCCAGCCTCGTGCCAGAGGTAGCACAAGTTATACATGCGCTACCCTGGGTCGCGTGAAGATCGGATTACGCGAGCTGCGGCAGAACGCCTCCGAACTGGTGCGCCGCGCCGGGGAAGGGGAAGAAATCACCATCACTGTGGCCGGCCGCCCTGGAGCCCGGCTTGTTCCCGCGGCTTCTCGAGCCTGGAGGCGGTGGGCCGATGTGTCCGAACTGTTCGCGGGGCCCGCAGATCCCGCGTGGCATGCCGACCGTGAGGTAATCGCCCAGGAGATACGCGACCCGTGGACCAAGCAGTAAGAGCGATCCTCGACACCAGTGTGGTCATTGCGACGGATGTCGAGCCTCTTGATGGCGAGTTGGCCATCAGCGCAATCACATTGGCCGAACTGCACTTCGGGGTTCTGGTGGCACAGGAACAAAAGGTGCGCGCTGAGCGGCTGCGGCGCCTGCTGGTCGTTCAGCGTAAGTTCGATGCGCTGCCCGTCGATGATGCCGTGGCGGCCAGCTATGGTCAGGTGGCGGCAGCCGTCGTTGACACGGGACGTCAGCCGCGAGCGCGGTCGATGGACCTGCTGATAGCGGCGACCGCCCACGCTCTTTCTGCCCGGCTTTACACCCGCAACGCCGACGACTTTGACGGCCTCGGCGACTTGGTGGACGTCGTGGCGGTCTGACCGCACGGGACACGTCAGTTCGGGCGAATCCAAACCGGACGGCAGACCAGTGTCATTGCGGCGCAGTGCGACTCGTTTAATCCGCATTGCCAGGATCGCTTCGGCCCGCTGCGCCCGGATCGCCGGCGAGGTGGTAGTCAGGGTTCTGCGCCGCCGCGGCTTTCGTCTCTGAGCCAGCGCCGATGACGCAGCGCTGAGAAGTCGCCATGGATTCGTGCCCAAGGAGTTTCATAACCCCGACGGCCTCGGCGATCCGGTGCTCGACGGAATCCACCGTCCGATTGGTCGCACCGCGTGGCGAAATCCGTTTCAGCGCAGGAAGGCTGCGACGCGTCACACGGTCAGCAGCTGCGCCAGCGCGTGCCGCACTTCGTTCAGTTCGGCGACCGAGAGCTGAATCTGCGGGGCGTAGCGGCGAAACCGCTCGACGGACACCGTGCGAATCTGCTCGGTGATCACCCAACCGCCGCCGGAGCCGACACGGACCCGGTGCAGCCACCCGGCGCGCTCCCCACTGGTCAGCGGCAACACACAGATCCGCTGCCCCATCGTCAGGTCCAGGTGGAAGCGGGACGAAACCACCAGCGCCGGCCGATCCTTGCCCTGCTCGCGCCCACGCACCGGCTCGAAGTCGACGAACCACACCTGCCCCGACTCGATGCGCGGCAGGCGCCTCACTCCCGTCAACGAGCTGGTAAAACAGCCTCGGCAGCCCGGGCCCGTTCTCGGCACGCAGATCACGCAACGAGATTCAGTCCTCAACGCCCAGAATCATCGCGAGGGCGCGCTCGACTTCGCGCATCGTGACAGGCGCGAGCGTTCCCAACTTTTCCAGCAGGCGGGTACAGGCGACAGCGCGCACACTGCGGCACACAGCGACACTCGGGCTGTCGACACCTTCGTCCGGCGAGACGGTCGGCCGCAACGGGGTCGATGAGCGCGAACTCGACACCGGTACCACGACAACGAGTTCGTCATCGACCCCGGCGAGTATCTCATCAACGGAAACGATGACCGCCGGGCGGTGTTTGCCGGACTCTCCGGCGCGGGTAGCTCCAAGCGCAACCCGCCACACGTCGCCTCGTCGCGGTTCAGGCAAGGCCGTCAGCGACGGAGTCGTCCCAGTCGCGGTCCTCCTCGCGTACTTCGGCGGCGGTCGACTCGGCGCGGGTGGCGTCGCGTTCGGCGCGAAAGCTGTTCTCGCGCTGGGCACGCGAGGCCAGCTCCGAGAGAAGAGCGGCAATGGAGATGCCTCGTTCGCGGGCCTGGGCTGCCAGTCGGTCGCGAGTCTGGACCGGAACCCTGATCGTTGTGGTGGGTGTAGCCAAATACATAGCTTACTTATGTCGCCATAGACGGGCGCTAACTCGCGTGGGCAGGATCGAAGTCGGCCAACCACACCGGCCCCGGCTCGATGAGCGGCCGTCGGTGACCGGCGCGTCAGCACCCGTCGCCTCGTCGGCTTCAGCCGCCTGATCCGCCCACCATTGCGGGTCGCTCCCGCAGTAATTGCGTACCGCGGCGACGGCGGCAGCCTGCCAGTGCTCGTCGATCAGTCGACCGATCATCTGCACCGAAGCTCGGTGCTAAATCCTGTGCCCGATGACGGCCGGACCGTTGCGCAAGAAGGCGGTCACTTGCTCGACGAACCGCTCCAGGTCGCGCAGATCGCCGAGCCTCGACTGCACGATCTCGTCCGACACCTCGACGTACTCGTGCACCAAGACGTCGCGAAAACCGACAGCCTTACGCATGGAATCGGACAGGTCGGCCGTGAGCACACCGTGCGCCCGAGCACGTTCATGGCATCGCCGTTGTCCGCCGGCGGCCCCCAGCCCTGCACCGAGCAGACGTGCTGGGCGAGATCGATACACGCCTCGATCGACGTGACGAACGTGTACTTCACGCCGCGTAACCACAACGGATCGGCACGCCGCACTGCATCGGCCGCAGATTCCCGATGCAGAAGATGCAGGTCGTCGGTGACGGCGTGCAACAGCCGCACGACGCGGACGTCATCCACCACGGCGCAGCACCGCCTCGGCGAACTCCCGGTGGGCCCGGGTCAGCCGCGGCAGCTCGGTCTGTTGACCGTCACGGTGGATGGCGATCACGGACCCCTTTATCGTCACCGAGGGTGCCGACGGACCACTACAGGGGACTGTTCGTCTGCATCGTCAGCGTGCAGATGATTGTCGGGCTTCCTGGTGAGCGCCCCACCGTAGCCGCCGGGTCGTGCGCATGGTGACGGCCGAATCCTTGATCGTCGTCCACAGTGACGATCGGTGGCCAGACGCGTTGTCCCCAAATTGAATTGACCCCTGCCGGAATCCGATCGTGGTAGGCAAGGCTGGTGAACCATGACTGTCGACCACGGCGGTGATCGTCGCTCGAACCGCCGAGCTGGCCGAGGAGCATCTCGGCGCCGGGACGCTGTCCTGCCCACGACGCGCCGGCCGGCTCACCAAATGGGGGTTTGGCCGGCGCCGCACGATCGGCTCCCACGGCACGGCGACGGTGACGCTGCGACCACGGCGGGTGCGCTGCTCGGACTGCGAATCCACCCACATCGTGTTGCCGACGGCATTGCAGGCCCGCCGTGCCGACACCACCGAAGTGATCGGGCAGGCGCTGCTGCACAAGGCCAACGGACTGGGCTACCGGCGCATCGCGGCCTGCCTGCACCGATCGGAGTCGACCGTGCGGCGCTGGCTGCGCCGCGCCACACCCAAGAACCTGAGATGGATGTACCAGCGTGGCGCCCAGCGGCTGATCGCGGTAGCACCCGACGCCGTCGCTGAACTGCGGTTCGTCGGCCAACTCCGCGACACCCTGTCGGTGCTCTGTGCCGCCGCCTACTGGGACCCCCACCGACTCGGCGTGCCCGACCCGCCCTGGACGATGGTCGGCATCTACACCCTCGGCAGGCTGCTCGCCCCGCCAGGCTGATCGCGCAGCACCCCCGGATCATCGGGTCCGGGGATGGCCTCGCTGCGCCCGCGCATCGCCCTGCAGCACCCAACCTGGCCTCCAACACCGTTCGTGGTCACCAACAGCGCCGGGCCAGTTCGTCAGCACGGCCACGACCGCGTCACCCCGCCGATCACCGCGTCGCGCTGCCCATGAACGGCCAGAACTTCGTCGTCATCTACCGTGACGCCGTCATCGTCATCCTCAGCGACGGCCAACACCAGCTGTTCAGCAAGGTAGTCGACCAGCGCGGACGGCACATCAAGCGGATCTGCGAGGAACATCCCGAGATTGCGCACCGTCACGACTTATAGCGCGAACCCGAGGCAGTTGTAATCACGCCGCTGAGCGACGATCAGCCGTCGATCCTCGTCGTCCAGGTGGAAGAACCGCTCCAACTCCACCCGCGACAACGACCCGAACCGGCCATAACCAGGCACGCCCTCGTTAGTCACGATGACATCGAATCAACCAGTCTGGGCAGCTTGTTCAGGCTCGGTGGCGACCTATGTACTCGGTGATCGCCTCGCGCATCACCTCAGACGACGGCACACGGCGCCGCTTGGCCAGCGCGTCCACCTGGTCGGAGACTTCCTGCGGCAGACGAACTTGACGACTCGGCGACTTCCCCTGCGACTCTTCGCCTCTGTTCGGGCGGCCCCGTCGCAAACGCGCCACGTCAACCTGTGGGGTCTCGATCGGTGTCGCACGGTATTCGCCGGATTCGAACGCCTTCGCCCACTCGGTGTACTCGCTTTCGGTTGGCATCATCATTTACTTCCTTTGGCGTGCCGCCAGTTGGGGTAACAGGACCAACGCGGTCTGCTCATCCAGTTCGGCCAACGTCGACTGACGCAGCATCATGGCGTGAAACGCCACGCATTCACCACTGGAGGTGTCAGCCAACACCTCGATCGGCGGTTCGGCATCCACCAGTCGGCCGATGAACAGCCTCGGGACGGTGCCAGAAATGCGCGGCGTGACCCGTGCCGTCCACATCGGATATTCAATTGCGCTGCGGATCTCCTCGTCGGTGATCCCGTGCTGGCGAGCACTCCCAAGAATCACGATCCGCACACAACAAAATGTACCCGCTTTTATCGTTGAGGTTGGCTAACCCGCCGACCTGCATCATCCTTAGCGCTACTTTTGCCGTTGGATGTTCCTCAACCCTGTTGCACGCCGACTGGGCCGTGGGCCGGCTTTCAAAGTCGCGACCGTCCAGTAGTATGCCTTGCGGCGTGTACCGAAATGCCTCGCCAATGCGCGGGCTTGATCGTCGGTCGGGTCCAGCGTGAACCGGAACGCCTGCACGCACCAGCCGTCCGGGATTTCGAAACGCGCCATCACGCGGCCTCCGCGTCGTCAGATGCCGCGGCCGCCATCGCGCGCTTAGGGAGCGCGCAGTAATTAGGTAGGTTCCGTTGGGCGTGTTGCGGTGTGGTCGGCGGTGAGCGTGTAGTACCAGTCGCCGTGGAACTCGTGACGGTGCAGCTGGGTAGCGTCGAGGCCGGCGATCTGCTTGTCTGTGATCTTGATGCCGCGGTCGTAGGTGGTGGTGTCGAGCACGGCGTTCACGGTCAGTCCGGTGGATGTGGTTGTTGCCCTGAGAGTTTCGATGACAACCTCGTGGGATTCCAGGGGTCGTGCGCCAGTTGCGGCTGATCGCGCAGAACAGCCGGTGTTCGATCTTGTTCCATTTGGAGGTGCCGGGCGGCAGGTGGCAGCCGAGCGCCTTCATGGCGTCGCCGTTGTCCGCCGGTGGTCCCCAGCCTTGCGCCGAGCAGATGTGCTGGGCGAGATCGATGCACGCCTCGATCGACGTGACGAACGTGTACTTCACGCCGCGTAACCACAGCGGATCGGCACGCCGCGCGTCACCCGCCCCGGCTTCCTGACGCAAGAGATGAAGATCGTCGGTGACGGCGCGCAACAGCCGCAGGACGCGGACGTCATCCACCACCGCGCAGCACCGCTTCGGCGAACTCCCGGTGGGCCCGGGTCAGCCGCGGCAGCTCGTCGAGATAGATCTTGCGGGTCGTGGCCTCCCACACCACCCGGGCGCCGGGATCGTGTTCGAAGAGCAGTGTCCCGTGCAGCGCGACCCGGCCGGCGAGTTCCAGCGGAGCGTGGTTCAGCGCCACCAGGTCGACACCGGCCGGGAGCAGGACCTCGAATGCCTGGGGCGCATCTGCGTCGAAGTAGGCCGCAATGTCGACATCGGAATCTTCGCGGGCGGTTCCCGACGCGCGACTGCCGTGCAGGTAGGCGAAGAGCGCTCCGCGACGCCGCAGCGCCTCCACGGCCTCGGCGATCCGAGGGTCGACGGAATCCACCGTCCGATTGTCGCACCGCGTGGCGAGAATCCACGCGAGCACCGCAGCGCTGGGCGGCCGGGGCGCTCTGATCGGCGGTCCCAGCAGACACGGCCCACTGGCAAGGTCGGCCGATTGCTGAGGGAATCGAGTCGAAGCCGGAGTCGTAGTGCAACCGCAGCATGAGCGACGAGACAGCCGGCTCGCACGGGGTGGGGCTACTTCCGCGCCCGATCGAGCGATGGCCGGCGAGACACATCCAGGGCGCCGCGGTCGGAGGTGGCGGCGCAGAAGCCGGTGCTTCACGCGGAATTTCCGGTCAGCACGTCGGGGCCGAGGTAGCGAATCACCGGGGTCGCGCCGTCAAGGTCCCACAGGATCAGGTAGTCACGGTCGACGTCGGGGACGGTGATCGCCCAGAGCCGGCCGGGTCGGATAAGGCGGCGGCGGACCGCCGCGTCAGTAGAATCGGCTTCGATCCGGTCGAGCCATTCGTCAATGCGCGCCGCCAAGGTGGGGTCTGTCTCGTAGAGCTGCACCAATTCGTCGTGGGGCTCGGGGTCCATTTGCAGCACCCGGACAACACTACCCCAATGCCCCATTCGCCCCCATCCCCCAATTGAACAGATGGGGCAAGGCGGGTTATCATTGACGATGTGGAACCCGTTGTGATTGAAGTGGACAGCCGACGTCGAATCAGTCTGGGTAAGTTAGGCCACCACGATACGTACCTGGCCACCGAGCAGACCGATGGAACGATCATGCTGGAACCGGCGGTCATCTTGAGCGCGGCCGAGCATGCTTACCTTCGGAATCCAAGTCTGCAGCGGCAAATTGAAGACAACCGCGCTCATCCTGAGCGCCGGCGCGGAAGGCCGTCGCGCACTTAACGATCTAATCGTGCCTTACGGCTACGGCGTGGTTTTCACACGAATAGCTCTGTCGTGCAGCATAATTGGGCGTACGACGAAGGCGGGACGGCCGAAGGCGGAGTTGGTGCTGACCGAGCAGGAGCGTGCCCAGCTGGTTCGGTGGTCACGGCGGGCGAAGTCGTCGCAGGCGTTGGCGGCGCGCGACAGACCCACGACAACGCCCGCCACGGCGTGACCGACCGGTTCGCGGCATTCAACATCGCCGACGGCACCGTCATTTCCCAACTGCACCCCCGCCACCGGGCAGTCGAATTCAAGAAATTCCTGGTCGCGATCGACAAGGCCGTACCCGCCGAGCTCGACGTACACCTGGTCTGCGACAACCTGTCGACCCACAAGACACCCGCGGTCGACCACTGGCTGGACCAACACCGGCGTTTCCACATGCATTTCACACCGACCGGCTCCTCCTGGCTCAACCAGGTGGAACGCTGGTTCGGGTTCCTCACCGACCAACTCCTGCGCCGAGGCGTCCACAAAAGCGTTGCCGCACTGGACAAGGACATCAAGAACTGGATCAAGAGCTGGAACTGCGACCCCAAGCCGTTCGTGTGGAAGAAGACCGCCGAAGAGATCCTCGACTCACTCGCCAAACATACTCAACGAATTCCCGGCGGCGGACACTAGGTCGCCGTTCTGCTATCGGACATGGGTGGAGGCTACCGCTGGTGTCCACCACGGGGTGTTCGACCGCCAATCTGAGCCATGACTGTCAACGTTCGTGCGGTCCTGGTCCGGAGGTGGCGGCGCAACAGCCGCTGCGGTGAGACGGGCCGCACCGGAACGCCTTTGACTGACGCAGCATGCGCTTTACCGGCTTTGGGGACGCAGACGTTTGATGCGATCCCACAGGAGTGCCTTGGGTGTGTCGTAAATCTGCAACTCACGCATGCAGTCGTCGAGACGATGCGGGTTGTCTCGCAGGTAGTCGATGGCATTGACCAGGTCGTTGACCACGGCCGACCGGTAAGCGAATTCTGCTTTGACTATCGCTCGATCCACGAGGTCCCGCCCGGGCTCCATCATCGCGAGATCGATGATGTCGCGGCTGAACGTCGACGCGTCATCCCATCGATCAGACCCTGATTTTTCAGCCGGCTTGTGATGATCTTGTTTTCGGTGGTCTGGTTGGTGGTGACTGCGCGCTGATGG
>NZ_VMQU01000156.1 GCF_007714205.1 Mycobacterium helveticum
TAGCCACCGCATGACCAGCAATCCAGCAGCTCCATTCAAGATCAACCCCGATTCACCTACAAATCTGTCGCACACCCGGTCGGTAGTTGTCGGTGGTGTGCTGTAGGAACAGCGGTATGAATCTGGCGGTGTGGGCTGAGCGCAACGGTGTTGCGCGGGTGACTGCGTATCGCTGGTTCCACGCTGGCCGATTGCCGGCTCCGGCACGCAAAGTTGGTCGTCTGATTCTGGTGGACGAGCCGATCGGCGCGTCTGGCCCGCGATCACGCACGGCTGTGTACGCGCGGGTGTCCTCGGCGGATCAGAAAGCCGACCTGGATCGGCAGGTGGCACGGGTGACCGCCTGGGCCACCGCCCAGCAGATCCCGGTCGACAAGGTCGTTGTCGAGGTCGGTTCGGCGTTGAATGGGCACCGCCGCAAGTTCCTTGCACTGCTGCGTGACCCGACGATGAATCGGATCGTGGTCGAGCACCGGGACCGGTTCTGCCGGTTCGGTTCTGAATACGTCGAAGCCGCGTTGGCCGCCCGAGGCCGGGAGCTGGTGGTCGTGGACTCGGCCGAGGTTGATGACGACCTGGTGCGCGATATGACCGAGGTTTTGACTTCGATGTGCGCGCGACTGTACGGCAAACACGCGGCGGCCAACCGGGCAAAGCGCGCCGTCGCTGCGGCTGCTGCCGACGATACGGAGGCGGCCTGATGGGGCGTTTCGAGGTGCCCGAGGGTTGGTGTGTGCAGGCGTTCCGGTTCACCCTCGACCCGACCCAGGATCAAGCCAGGTCGCTGGCGCGGCATTTCGGCGCCCGCCGCAAGGCCTTCAACTGGACCGTCGTCACCTTGAAAGCCGATATCGGCGCGTGGCACGCGACGGGCGCCCGGACGGCCAAGCCGTCGCTTGCGGTGCTACGGAAACGCTGGAACACGGTCAAGGACGAGGTGTGCGTCAACCCCGAGACCGGGCAGGTGTGGTGGCCGGAATGCTCGAAGGAGGCCTATGCCGACGGCATCGCCGGAGCGGTGGACGCCTACTGGAACTGGCAGACCTCCCGATCGGGCAAGCGCGCGGGTAAAAGCGTCGGATTTCCGCGGTTCAAAAAGAAAGGACGCGACGCCGACCGCGTGTCGTTCACCACCGGTGCGATGCGCGTCGAACCCGACCGGCGGCATCTGACGCTGCCGGTGATCGGCACGGTCCGCACGCACGAGAACACCCGGCGCATCGAACGCCTCATCGCGAAAGGCCGTGCGCGGGTGCTGGCAATCACGGTGCGCCGCAACGGCACCCGTCTAGACGCCAGTGTGCGGGTCTTGGTGGCGCGCCCGCAGCAACCGAAGGTGGCGCACCCCGGTTCACGAGTCGGTGTCGATGTCGGGGTCCGGCGCTTGGCCACGGTCGCCGACGAGCACGGCGAGGTGCTTGAACAAGTGCCGAATCCCCGGCCGCTCGACGCGGCGCTCAAACAACAGTTGCGGCACGCCAGCCGTGCCCGATCGCGCTGTGTGAAAGGTTCACGGCGCTACCGTGAGCGCACCACCGAGATTTCCCGGCTCCATCGCCGGGTCAACGACGTCCGCACTCATCACCTGCATGTCCTGACAACACGATTGGCTAAAACCCACGGCCGCATCGTTGTCGAAGGTTTGGACGCTGCGGGGATGCTGCGGCAAAAGGGCCTTCCGGGTGCCCGTGCCCGCCGGCGCGGACTCTCCGATGCCGCCCTGGGCACCCCGCGCCGGCACCTGTCCTACAAGACGCGCTGGTACGGGTCAGCGCTGGTGGTCGCCGACCGCTGGTTCCCGTCGTCGAAAACCTGCCACGCCTGCCGGCATGTGCAAGACATCGGCTGGGACGAAAAATGGCAATGCGACAGTTGCTCCGCACGTCACCAGCGTGACGACAACGCCGCGATCAACCTCGCACGCTACGAGGACACCGTTAGCGTCGTCGGCCCAGTTGGGGCCGCCGTCAAGCGTGGAGCCGACCGTAAGACCCGGTCTGACCGGGCAGGTGGCCGTGAAGCGCGGAAGGGACGCAGCCGCAAGGCTGCCGAACAACCCCGAGACGGGGTGCAAGTCGCGTGACCACTAAAGATCACTCACTTGCAACGGAGTTCGAGGGCCCGCCGCCATGGAACATCGGTGCGCCGCAGCCCGAACTCGCCGCGCTGCTGGCGGCCGGCAGGTTCCGCAGCGACGTGCTCGACGCCGGCTGCGGATTCGCCGAGTTGTCGCTGGCGCTGGCCGCGCAGGGCTACACCGTGGTCGGGATCGACCTGACGCCCATCGCCGTCGCGGCGGCCACCAGGGCGGCCGCCGAACGGGGCCTGACCACGGCCACTTTCGTGCAGGCCGACATCACCGACTTCGCCGGCTACCCACCGGGCTCGGCCGGCCGGTTCAACACGGTCGTGGACTCCACGCTGTTCCACTCGCTGCCGGTCGAGGGCCGCGACGGCTACCTGAGCTCGGTGTACCGCGCCGCCGCCCCGGGGGCCGGCTACTTCGTGCTGGTGTTCGCCAAGGGCGCCTTCCCCGCCGAGATGGCAGCCAAGCCCAACGAGGTCGACGAGGACGAATTGCGCGCCGCGGTGAGCCGCTACTGGGAGATCGACGAGATCCGGCCCGCCTACATCCACGCCAACATCCCGCCGGCCGCCGACGCGCCGTTCGAGATGCCCGCGCACGAGCGCGACGAGCAGGGGCGGATGAAGCTGCCCGCCTACCTGCTCACCGCGCACAAGTCGGGCTGACCTACGCGGTCGCGGCCGTCGCCGCGATCAGCGCCTCGGCGAAGGTCTCCACGTCCTCGACCGTGGTGTCCACGTGCGGCGAGATGCGCAGCACCGGCCGCGTGATCTCCAGCGGCGCCCGCTGCACCCCGACGCAGGTGGTCAGGATGCGCCGCTGGGACAGCAGCCAGTCCCGCACCGCCTGCGGGTCGGCGCCGTCGAGGGGGGCCAGGGTGGTGATCGCGCTCGGCTCGTCGTCCTCCTCGACGACGGCCCAGCCGGGCACGTCGGCGAGCACGGTCCGACCGGCCGCGCCCAGCTGCGCCAGCCGCGCCCGCACCACGTCCGGTCCGTACGCCAGGTACTCGCCGAGCGCGCACGAAAACCCCACCCGCGCAGCGACATTGGCCTCGCCGAACTCCAGCTGCCGGGCCACGCTCAGCGGCGAGACCCACTCCGGCGGCTCCAGCCGCGGGCGCAGCCGCTCCATCAGCTCGCGGCGCACCGCCAGGACGCCCACCCCGCGCGGGCCGGCGATCCATTTGCGCGACGTCGAATACGTCACGTCGGCGCCCACCGCGCAGTCGATCTGGCCCAGCGCCTGAGCGCCGTCCACCACCAGCGGCAGGCCCAGCTCCGCGCACAGCTGCGCGACCATCGAAACCGGTTGCACCACCCCGCGGTGGCTGCCCACCGCGGTCAGGTGCACCAGATCCGGCGGATCGGCGGCCAGGGCCAGCGCCGCGTCGTCGAGCGCGACGCGGCCATCCTCGAGGGTCGGCAGCAGCCGGCGCTCGAACCCGTGGGCGGCCATCACGGCCAGGTTGGGTCCGTATTCGCCGGGCAGGCAAGCCACGGTTCGCCGGCCCCCCGGGCCCCTCGGCCAGCCGCCCAGCAGCAGGTCCAGGGCGTGCAGCGCGCCGGTGGTGTACACGACCTCGGCGTCGGGCGCACCGCACAGGGCGGCGACGGCGACCCGCCCGGCGTCGAGCACCGGCGCGGCGGCCTCCGCCGCGACATAGCCGCCCACCTCGGCCTCGTGCCGGGCGTGCCGGGCGGCGGCGTCGAGCACCGCGAGGCTTTGGCGCGAGCACGCCGCGCTGTCCAGGTGCAGCCCGGCCGCCGGCGGGCGGGCCGACCGCCACCGGTCGGCCAGCGAGTCGCCGTGCGTCACAGCACGGCCAGCGAGAGCCCGAAGTCGCCCGCGGTGTCCGTCCACCAGCGGGTCGGGTGCAGCCCGGCGCGGACCAGTTCGGCGCTCACTCCGTCGGGCCGGAACTTGCACGACACCTCGGTGAGCATCTCCTCGCCGGCGGCGAAGTCGACGGTCAACTCCAGGGCGCCGACCCGCACCCGCTGGGCGCGATCGGCGCGCAGCCACATCTCGATGCGCTCCTCGCGCGCGTTCCAGCGGGCGACGTGCGCGAAGGCGTCGACGTCGAAGTCGGCGTCGAGTTCGCGGTTGATCACCGCGAGCACGTTGCGGTTGAACCGGGCCGTCACCCCCGCGGCGTCGTCGTAGGCACGCACCAGCCGGCCCGCGTCCTTGACCAGGTCGGTGCCCAGCAACAGGCTGTCCCCCGGCCGCATCACCGCGGCCAGGTTGGCCAGGAACTCCGCGCGCGGTACGGGCGTGAGGTTGCCGATCGTCGACCCCAGGAACACGAACAGGCGTCGGCCACCGTCGGGGATCTCGGTGAGGTGCTCCTCGAAATCGCCGCACACGGCGCGGATCTCGACGCCCGGGTATTCGCGCTGGATGGCCTCCGCGGCCGTGGAGAGCATGCTGGCGTCGACGTCGAACGGCACGAACCGGCGCAGCGAGCCGCGGCCGTGCAGGGCGCTGAGCAGCGTCCGGGTCTTCTCCGAGGTCCCGCTGCCCAGTTCGACCAGGGTGTCCGCCCGGCTGGCCGACGCGATCTCGCCCGCCCGGTCTGCCAGGATCGCCGCCTCCGCGCGCGTGGGGTAGTACTCCGGCAGCCGGGTGATCTGGTCGAACAAATCGCTGCCCAGCGGGTCGTAGAACCACTTGGGCGGCAATGTTTTCGGTGTGCACTGCAGGCCGTCGGCCACGTCACGGCGCAACGCGCGGTGCGCCGAGTCGGCGGCCAGGTGGTTGGACAGCGACAGCGTCATCACAATCCTTTCGGGTTGCCCAGCGCGGTGAACGTCACCCGCTCGGAGGTGACTTCGACGAGGTGGTGGTCCGGCACGTCCTCCCATTCCCCGTCGTCGTCGTAGGGTTCGCTGGCCAGCACCACACCGTCGTCACGGCGCAGGATGGACAGCGTCTCGTGCCACGTCGTGGCCAGCAGCCGGGACCCGTCGGCGGCCAGCACGTTGAGCCGGGCCGCGGGGTCGGCGGCGCCGATCTCGGCGATGGTGTCGCCCAGGGCGTCGAGCCCACGCGCGAAGGTGACCGCCGCCAACAACGCGCTGTCGCAGAGGGATTCGGCCCGCGGCGCCGGTGGCAGCACGGCGCGGTCGACGACGCCGTTGTGCGACAGCAGCCACCGCCCGTCGGTGAACGGCGCGGTGGCGCTGGCCTCGATGGGCATGCCGACGGTCGCCGAGCGCACCGCGGCGACCACGCAGTGACTGCGCAGCGCCGGCGCGACCGACTCGAACGACACGTCGCCCCACAGCGGCGCCGCGCTGCGCCAGCGCCGGGGCGCCGCTCCGTCGAAGAAGCCGACCCCCCACCCGTCGGCGTTCATCAGGCAGTGCTTCTGCCGGCGCGGGGCGTAGGACTGCACCCGCAGGCCGTGCGGCGGGTCGAGCACCAGCGAGGAGACCGTGACACCGGCCCCCAGCCAGCCGAGGTGACGGCACATCAGGCGGGCTCCTCGACGGACCAGGCCAGCCGGACGCCGGCGAAGATCTGGCGGCGGTGCGGGTGATCCCAGTTGCGGAAGCTGGGCCGCACGATGCCCGGCTCCACGGCCCACGACCCGCCGCGCAGCACCCGGTAGTCACCAAAGAAGAACGGACGGGAGTACCGCTCGTAGATCATCGGGACGAACCCCGGCCATCCCCGCAGCGGCGAGGTGGTCCACTCCCACACATCGCCGAGCATCTGCTCGGCCCCGTACGCCGAGGCACCGCCCGGGTAGGCGCCGACGGGCGCCGGGCGCAGCGCCGACCCGCCCAGGTTGGCCACGGCGGGAGAGGGCCGCCGCTCGCCCCAGGGGTAGCGGCGGCGTGTCCCGGTGGCGGGGTCCCACGCGCAGGCCTTCTCCCACTCCATCTCGGTGGGCAGCCGCGCCCCGGCCCAGGCCGCGTAGGCCTGGGCCTCGAAGTAGGTGACGTGCTGGACGGGCTCGTCGGCCGGGATGTCCTCCACGCGGCCGAACCGGGTGCGGGTCGCAGCTTCGGCGCTCCAGAACTGCGGCGCGGTCAGACCCGCGCTTCGGCGATACTCCCAGCCGCGCTCCGACCACCACCGCGGCTCGCGGTAGCCGCCGTCGTCGAGGAACTGCCGCCATTCGCCGTTGGTGACGGGGACGGTGCCGATGCGGAACGCCGGCAGGTCGACGACGTGGGCGGGACGCTCGTTGTCCAGGGAGAACGGTTCGGCCGCGGCGTCCACCCCCAGCACGAACGGGCCGGCGGGCACCAGCACCGACGTGCCGGCCAACCCGGGCCGTCCGGCCGGCACCGCCGCGGTGTCGGTCAGCAGCGGGGCGCCGGCGCGCAGGTTCAGCGCCTGCAGCATGGTCTCGCCGTGCTGGTTCTCGTGGCTGACCACCATGCCGTGGACGAAGCCGCCCCCGTCCTCGCCCAGCGCATCGCGGGCGTCCAGGGCGTCCAGCACCGCCGAGCGCACGGTCCGGCAGTAGGAGCGCGCCTGCGCCGGGGACAGCAGCGGCAGGTCGGCGCGGCTGGCGCGGGAATGCACGAACGCGTCGTAGAGGCCCTCGACGGCCGGCGGCAACATCCCGGGCCGGGCGGGGTCGCCGCCCCGCAGCAGCCACAGCTCCTCCTGCTGCCCGATGTGCGCCAGGTCCCACACCAGCGGGCTCATCAGGGGGTCGTACTGCCGGCACAGCTCGTCGTCGTCGAAGTCGACCAGTCGCAACGTCCGCGCCCGTGCCCGTGCCAGATCGTCGGCGATCCGTTCGCGGGAAGTCACAGTCCCCCTCGCGCCAGCCGGGCGACCGCCGGCGCCGCCCCGTGCTCGCTGACCTGTTCGCAGAAGTCGTCGGCGGGGCAACGACCCTGCTCGACGGCGCGGGCCAGCCGCTGCATCGGCTCGGCGAGCTCGGCCGGCGCCCGCTCGGCGGCCAGCGCCACGCACGTGTTGGCCGCCGTGTAGAGCCGGCGATCGCGCAGGCCGACCCGCGCCGCGGTGTCCCAGGCGGTGGCCACGGGTTCGACGGCCTCGGCGGCGACGGCGGCGGCGGCCGGGTCGTCGAGCAGGGCCACCAGGGTGAACACCACGGCGGGCCAGAACGCGTCCGGCAGGCTGTCCAGGTAGCGGATCTCCAGCCATTGGCGCGGACGCACCGGCGGGAACAGGGTGGTCAGGTGGTATTCCAGGTCCGAAATCGTCGGGCGGCGGTCGCCGAGCAGCACCCGGCCGTCCACCCAGTCGATGAAGGGCACATAGTGAGTGACGGCGACGGCCTCGGGGTCGTTCACCAGCATCACCGGCGCGTTGAGCGCGTAGTGCGCCCATTCGGTCCCGGGGTCGTCGCAGCTGGCACCCAGCGCCGGCCCGCAGCGCGCCGAGTCCATCTGGCCCCAGACCCGCTGCCGGGTGGACGACCAGCCGGACAGTTCACCGCCCAGCATGGGCGAGTTGGCCGCGATCGCGACCATCGTCGGCCCCAGCGCGTGTGCCAGGCGCACCCGCTGCGCCCACCCGGACCGCGGGCCCGCGTCGAGGTTGACCTGGACCGAGGCGGTCGACGTCATCATCGCCGCGCCGGCGTCCCGGAAGCCGTCGGCGGCGAAGAACTGCTCCATGGCGCGGTAGCGCGCCCCGGGATTGATGCGCTGGGGGGGCCGCAGCGGGTCCGCCCCCAGATAGACCAGCCCGAGCCCGGCATCGGCAAACGCGGCCCGCAGCACGGCCTGGTCGCTGTGCATGGCGTTGATCGCCGGCATGACGCCGTCGGCGGGCGGCCCCGACAGTTCCACGGCGCCGCCGGGTTCGACGGTGACCGCGCTGGCGCCGGGCAGCGCCGGCAGGAACTCGAGCACCTCGAGGATCTCGTCCCAGCCCGGCCTGCGGTGCGGATCGGTCGGATCGTGGCAGTGCGCCTCCACCTCGAGACCGACCCGCCCCAGCGAGCCGTCGGCCAGGCAGCTGTCGGCGATGTGGCAGGCGACGGCCGACGAATCGGCCATCTCTGCTTCGACCGGGCTGGTCGTGGCGAGCTGCGAGGCCGCGCCGGTGGTGCCGGCGAACGTCATGTCACGATCCTTCCGGGCCCGGTAACCACGACCATTTCATCTTCCAGACCGTGCCGACATATTCCCGTTTCCGCGTCTTTTCGCCGCACGGCCTACACGGATACCCAGCTTTTCGCATTTATTGACCCAGCGCGTTCTGCATCGCCCCGGCGAGCACGGTGACCGCGGGCCCCGCGTTGCCGGATTGGCAGACCTTGGCCTGCAGCAACACGTTTTGGCGCAGCCTGGTTTGATCGAAACAGCGGCGATCGGTGCCGGCCTGCTGCTTCGTCCAGTCCGCGTCGGTGGCGGTCGGCGGCCCGCCGGCGAACGACCAGACCTGGGTGGACCCGTCGTCCAGGTGCATCGCCGTCGTCTGTCCCGAGCAACCCGTGGTCCGGTCCGCCACCCGGTGGAAGGCCCTGGTTGCGGCGTCGTTCGTGGCGAACACCCCGACCGCCTGCTTGGCGTAGTGGGATTGGTCGGTGGCCGACGTTTGGGTGATCGCCCCGTTGAACGACGCCAGGTCGGGGTCGTCGTACACCTCGGGCAGCCCGATGTCGGCCCAGTTGTTACACGCCGGCAGATCCACCCAGAAGGCCTGGAACGGCTCGGTGAACACCGACTCCCAGCCCATCGGCGCGCCGATGACGTTGCCGACCGCCCCCTTGCCCAGCACCGCGTAGGACACCACACCCGGCTCGGAGGGCGCGGCGCCCGCGGCGGGGCCCCCGATCGCCAGACCGACGGCCCCGATGGTCCCGATGGCCGCCGCGGCAACCCGCATGCTCATGCAGCCGATCATGCCAGGAGCCGGACTCAGCCCAGGTTGGCCCGAACCCCCTCCTCGACCGTCTTCCCCAGGTCCGGGTCGACGTTGCGCCAGTACTCGAACACCCGGGACAGCACCGGTTCTTTGACTCCCTTACAGACGTGGCCGATGATGTTGTTCGCCAGCCGCTCCCGCGCCTCGTCGTCCAGCACGTCGCGGACCATGGTGCCGGCCTGGCCCCAGTCGTCGTCCTCGGCGTGCAGGGTGTAGGCGGCCCGGACCATGTCGCCGTCGGCGTGCCAGCGCACCTCGGCGGCGCGCGCCGGGTCGGCCTGCGGCCCGCCGTAGGAGTTCGGGGCGTAGACCGGGTCGGAGGCGTTCTGCACCCGCATCGCGCCGTCCTTGGAGTAGCTGTTCACCTCGACCTTGGGGGTGTTGACCGGGATCTGCCGGTAGTTGGTGCCCAGCCGGGCGCGGTGCGCGTCGGAGTAGGAGAAGCCGCGGGCCTGCAGCATCTTGTCCGGGCTCAGGCCGGTGCCGGGCACGGTGTTGTTCGGCTCGAACGCGGCCTGCTCGATCTCGCTGTGGTAATCGGTGACGTTGCGGGTCAGCGTCATCGTGCCGACGTCGATCAGCGGGTAGTCGCTGTGCGGCCACACCTTCGTCAGGTCGAACGGGTTGAACCGGTAGGTCCGGGCCTCCTCGTACGGCATGATCTGCATCTTCAGCGTCCAGCTCGGGTGGTCGCCGCGCTCGATCGCCTCATACAGGTCACGCTGGTGGTAGTCGCCGTCCTCGCCGGCCAGCCGGTCGGCGTCCTCCTGCGTGAGGAACTCGATCCCCTGGTCGGTGATGAAGTGGTACTTCACCCAGGAGATCTCGCCGGCGGCGTTGATCCAGCTGTAGGTGTGGCTGCTGTAGCCGTTCATGTTGCGCCACGTCTTCGGGATCCCACGGTCGCCCATCAGCCAGGTCACCTGGTGGGCGGACTCCGGCGAAAGGCTCCAGTAGTCCCACTGCATGTTGTGGTCGCGCACGTTGCGAGCCTGGGTGCGCTTCTGGGAGCGGATGAAGTGCTGGAACTTCAGCGGGTCGCGCATGAAGAAGACGGGCGTGTTGTTGCCCACCATGTCGAAGTTGCCCTCGCCGGTGTAGAACCTCAGCGCGAAGCCGCGCGGGTCCCGCCAGGTGTCCGGGCTGCCGCGCTCGCCGGCGACGGTGGAGAACCGGGCCAGGATCTCGGTCTTGGTGCCGGGCTGGAACACCGCCGCCCGGGTGTACCGGCTGACGTCGTTGGTCACCTCGAAGTGACCGAACGCGCCGCCGCCCTTGGCGTGCGGCTGGCGCTCCGGGATGCGTTCCCGGTTGAACATCGCCATCTGCTCTATCAGGTAGTGATCCTGCAGCAGGATCGGGCCGTCGGGCCCGATGGTCAGCGACTGGTCGTCGCTGGGTGCGGGGATTCCGGCATCCGTGGTGGTGTAGCGCTGCGTCATCTCACCCTCTCCTCTTCACCCGCACGGTGTCAGCCGTTCGCGCGGGGCTTACGACGCAGACGATTACCCGAACGGCTCAGTTCCCAACCCGGGTCCACATCCGCACCGGATGCCCCCTACGGGCGGGGCCCCGGGGAGTGGGGCGGGGCGGCCCCCCCCCGGGGGGGGGGGGGGGGGGGGGGGGGGGGGGGGGGGGGGGGGGGGGGGGGGGGGGGGGGGGGGGGGGGGGGGGGG
>NZ_VMQU01000157.1 GCF_007714205.1 Mycobacterium helveticum
GCCCCCGAAGCCCCCGAAGCCCCCGAGTCGCGCGAAGCGGTGGCGGCGTCCGCGCGAGAACGCGACGTCGCCACCGAAGACCAGCGCAGGACGGCCTACTGGTCGGAGCCCGAGCCGCGCTGGCCCAAGTCACCGCCGCAGCCCGCGCGCGTCTCGGGGCCCGAGCGCAGCGCCTACCCGCGGCCCGCGCGCCAGGCCGACGAACCCGACGCCGGCCAGCAATCCGGGGCCGAGGAGATGAGTCCCGACCCGGTCGACGATTACGCCGGCATGCCCGTCGACGTCATGGATTCCGAGGTGCGCGACGCCGAACTGGCCGACGAAGACTCCGCGTTCGTGCGCTCCTACCTGCACGATTCGACCCTGTTCGGGGGGCAGACGCTCGCCGACGAGCTCGCCCGGCAGCGCCGCGGGACCGACGCGACCCAAAGCGGCGAAGAGCGCGACACCGAATTCGCCGACGTCGCCGTCGAGGCGCGCCCGGACGAGGCCGGGACGGTGGGCGGGCCCGGCAGGCTCGAGGCGCTGTGGCGCGCCAGCGTGGTCGTCGTGCAGTCGATCCTGGCGGTCGCGTTCGGGGCCGGGCTGTTCATCGCCTTCGATCAGCTGTGGCGGTGGAACAGCATCGTCGCGCTGGTGCTGTCGGTCCTGGTCATCCTCGGGCTGGTGGTCGGCGTCCGCGTGGTTCGCAAAACCGAGGACATCGCGAGCACGCTGATCGCGGTCGCGGTGGGGGCGCTGATCACGCTGGGGCCGCTGGCGCTGTCGTTGCAGTCGGGCTAGGCACCAGCGGACCTACGCAGGAACCACACGGACAGTGCGCCCAGCGATCAAAGTCGGTCTGTCGACGGCCTCGGTGTACCCCTTGCGGGCCGAGGCCGCGTTCGAGTACGCGGCCAGGCTCGGCTACGACGGGGTCGAGCTGATGGTGTGGAGCGAGTCGGTCAGCCAGGACATCGACGCCGTCCGGAAGCTTTCCCGGCGCTACCGCGTGCCGGTGCTGTCCGTGCACGCGCCCTGCCTGTTGATCTCCCAACGGGTGTGGGGCGCCAACCCGATCCCCAAGCTGGGGCGCAGCGTGCGGGCCGCCGAGCAGCTGGGCGCCCAGACCGTCGTCGTGCATCCGCCGTTCCGGTGGCAGCGGCGCTACGCCGAGGGATTCAGCGACCAGGTCGCGGAGCTGGAGGCGTCGAGCGACGTGCTGATCGCCGTCGAGAACATGTTCCCGTTCCGGGCGGACCGTTTCTTCGGGGCCGGTCAGTCCCTCGAGCGGATGCGCAGGCGCGGCGGCGGCCCGGGACCCGCGATCTCGGCGTTCGCGCCCTCCTACGACCCGCTGGACGGCAACCATGCGCATTACACGCTGGACCTGTCCCACACGGCCACCGCCGGCACCGATGCGCTGGAGATGGCGCAGCGGATGGGCGCGGGGCTGGTTCACCTGCACCTGTGTGACGGCAACGGGTTGCCCGCCGACGAGCACCTGGTCCCCGGTCGCGGCAGCCAACCCACCGCCGAGGTGTGCCAGATGCTGGCCGCCGGCCATTTCGCCGGCCACGTGGTGCTGGAGGTCTCCACGTCGTCGGCGCGCTCGGCCAACGAGCGCGAAAGCCTGCTCGCGGAATCGTTGCAGTTCGCCCGCACCCACCTGTTGCGCTGAAACCCCAGGAGATCATGAACGCGCTTTTCACCACCGCAATGACGCTGCGGGAGACCGGTCCCGGCGTATTCGAAGGCGAGCTGGACAAGCGCTGGACGATCGGCCCCAAGGTGCACGGCGGCGCGATGCTGGCGCTGTGCGCCAACGCCGCCCGCACCGCCTGCGGGGCACCGGAACCCGGGGGCGACGCGGTGCCGCAGCCGGTTTCGGTGTCCGCGAGCTTCCTGTGGGCGCCCGATCCGGGGGAGATGCGACTGGTCACGTCGATTCGCAAGCGGGGCCGCCGGATCAGCGTCGTCGACGTCGAGCTCACACAGGGCCAACGCACCGCCGTGCACGCGGTGGTCAACCTCGGCGAGCCGGAGCACTACGCCCCGGGCGGCGGTGCCGCGCCGCTGCTGTCGGCCAATCCGGTCGCCGACCTCATGGCGCCCGAGCCCCCCGACGACATCGCGCCCATCGGCCCCGGCCACCCGCTGGCCGGCCTGGTGCACCTGGGCGAGGGCTGCGACGTACGGCCGCTGCTCTCGACGATGCGGCCCAGCACCGACGGGCGCCCGCCGGTGATCCAGATGTGGGCACGCCCCCGCGGAGTGGCCCCGGACGCGCTGTTCGCGCTCATGTGCGGGGACCTCTCGGCGCCGGTGACCTTCGCCGTGCACCGCACCGGCTGGGCGCCGACCATCCAGCTCACCGCGTTCCTGCGCAGCCTCCCCGCCGATGGCTGGCTGCGAATCATCGCCACCTGCACCGAGATCGGACAGGACTGGTTCGACGAGGACCACGTCGTCGTCGACAGCCTGGGTCGGCTGGTGGTGCAGGCGCGGCAGCTGGCGCTGGTCCCTGCCGCCGGCTAGGACCCGGTGTCTGCGATGCTGTCCGGCATGGCAAGGATCGCGATCATCGGGGGCGGCAGCATCGGCGAGGCATTGCTGGCGGGTTTGCTGCGGGCCGGCCGGCAGGTCAAAGACCTGGTGGTGGCCGAGCGGATACCGGAACGGGCCACATACCTCGCGGACAACTACTCGGTGCTGATCACCTCGGTGACCGAGGCGGTGGAGCACGCGGCCTTCGTCGTCGTCGCGGTCAAGCCCGCCGATGTCGAGTCGCTGATGGGGGAGCTGGCCCGGGTGGTCGCCGCGGCCGACAACGACACCGCCGACCAGGTGTTCGTCACCGTCGCGGCGGGGATCACCGTCACCTACTTCGAATCCAAGCTGCCGGCCGGGACGCCGGTGGTGCGGGCGATGCCGAACGCCGCTGCCCTGGTGGGCGCGGGGGTCACCGCGCTGGCCAAAGGCCGGTTCGTCACCCCGGCGCAGCTCGAGGAGGTCTCCGGGCTGTTCGAAGCCGTGGGTGGGGTGCTGACCGTTGCCGAATCCCACATGGACGCCGTGACCGCGCTGTCCGGCTCGGGGCCGGCGTATTTCATGTTGATGGTCGAGGCGCTGGTGGACGCCGGTGTGGCGGCTGGCCTGACCCGCGACGTGGCCACCGAGCTGACCGCGCAGACGATGGCCGGGTCCACGGCCATGCTGCGCGAAGCCCTGGACCAGGACCGGCGCCCGGGTGCGGGAGAGGGACTCGGCAAGCGGGTGGACGCCTCGGCGGCGCAGCTGCGGGCGACGGTCACGTCGCCCGGCGGTACGACCGCGGCTGCGCTGCGCGAACTGGAGCGGGGCGGGCTGCGGGCCATCGTCGACGCGGCCGTCCAGGCCGCGAAAACGCGCTCTGAACAGCTAAGAATTACATCGGAATAATTCGGCTTTTTTGAATTGATTGTCCCCCACCAGTACCAGTAACCCCATCAGTCCCGCTATTCTCCTCCTTGTATGCACGCGTGGGTGCCAGCGGAGGGGAAGCCACTGGCATTGCGCGTGCCTGACACGATTGGGTTGCGATGACGTCTACGAACGGGCCATCTGCGCGAGATTCCGCCGGCAAGGCGCGGGACGCGAGTTCCGCCGATGGCCAGGCCAGGACACAGTTTCTCACCGTCGCGGAGGTGGCCGCGCTGATGCGAGTCTCCAAGATGACGGTGTACCGCCTCGTGCACAACGGCGAGTTGCCCGCGGTGCGCGTCGGGCGGTCCTTCCGGGTGCACGCCAAGGCCGTCCACGACATGCTGGAGACGTCGTACTTCGACGCCGGCTGAGCCGACACCCGCGCGCCGCCGACGCGCGGCCCGGTACCGCCCGCACGCCGGGCGGTCCCGGTTTGGTGTTCGCAGCGGGCGGCCGGGTAAAGTGGCAAGGTCTTTTCAAGTCCTTCACCAACCGGTCACGGGTCAGATAGCGGAGTTCATGGGTTCAGTAATCAAGAAGCGGCGCAAGCGCATGTCGAAGAAAAAACACCGCAAGCTGCTGCGTCGTACCCGGGTGCAGCGCAGAAAACTCGGTAAGTAACCCCCCGCTGCGCAGGTCGCCCCGGTGCCGGCCGTCACGCGGCCGTAACGTCTCCGTCCCGTTTCGCCGCTAGGCTGTCCGGGTGGATTTGACGAGCGGGGACGGTCCCGGCGGCGCCGCGGAGGGGACCGTGCACTATCCGAAGGTGGTGCTGGTCACCGGGGCGTGCCGGTTTCTGGGCGGCTACCTGACGGCACGGCTCGCGCAGAACCCGCTGATCAACAGCGTCATCGCGGTGGACGCGATCGCCCCCAGCAAGGACATGCTGCGCCGGATGGGACGCGCGGAGTTCGTGCGCGCCGACATTCGAAATCCCTTCATCGCCAAGGTGATTCGCAACGGCGATGTCGACACGGTGGTGCACGCCGCGGCGGCCTCCTACGCGCCGCGGTCCGGGGGCAGCGCCGCGTTGAAGGAACTCAATGTGATGGGCGCGATGCAACTGTTCGCAGCCTGCCAGAAGGCGCCCTCGGTACGCCGGGTGGTGGTGAAGTCCACCTCCGAGGTGTACGGGTCCAGCCCGCACGACCCGGTGATGTTCACCGAGGACAGCAGCAGCCGCCGGCCGTTTCGCGCCGGTTTCGCCAAGGACAGCCTCGACATCGAGGGCTACGCGCGCGGCCTGGGGCGGCGCCGTCCCGACGTCGCGGTGACGATTCTGCGGCTGGCCAACATGATCGGCCCGGCGATGGACACCACGCTGTCGCGGTACCTGGCCGGGCCGTTGGTGCCCACGATGTTCGGCCGCGACGCGCGCCTGCAGTTGCTGCACGAGCAGGATGCACTGGGCGCGCTGGAGCGCGCGGCGATGGCCGGCAAGGCCGGCACGTTCAACATCGGCGCCGAGGGCATCATCATGCTGTCCCAGGCGATCCGGCGGGCCGGGCGGATCCCGCTGCCGGTGCCCGGCTTCGGCGTGTGGGCCCTGGATTCGCTGAGACGGGCCAACCGCTACACCGAGATCTCGCGCGATCAGTTCGACTACCTGAGTTACGGCCGCGTCATGGACACCACCAGGATGCGCACCGAACTCGGCTTCCAGCCCAAATGGACCACCGCCGAGGCGTTCGACGACTACGTGCGCGGCCGCGGGCTGACTCCCATAATCGACCCCCATCGGGTACGCTCCTGGGAGGGTCGCGCCGTTGCCTCAGCGCAGCGCTGGGGAGGCCGAAATCCAATTTCGTGGGGTGGGGTCAGGTAGATATCGTGGCGGGTGACAGCAGAGCGAATGTGATTCCGCTGCACACAAATCGGGGCCGGGCGGCGGCACGCCGCAGAGCCGATCAGCGGGCCGAATCCGCGCGTCAGCATCCCTCGTTGCTGTCGGATCCGCGCGGCCGGGCCTCGGCCGAAGAGATGGCCGCCGTGGTCCGCGAAATCGACGAGCACCGCCGCGGCGCCGGCGCGGCCGCGGGGACGGGCGAGCCGCCGCTCAACGACCTCGCGCAGCGGGTGGCCGCGGTGACCGGCTTCCTCCGGCAGCGGCTGACGGGCGACTACACCGTCGACGAGTTCGGCTTCGATCCGCATTTCAACGACGCGGTCGTCCGCCCTTTGCTGCGGTTCTTCTTCCGGTCGTGGTTCCGTGTGGAGGTCAGCGGTATCGAGCACCTGCCCAGCGAGGGCGCCGCGCTGGTGGTGGCCAATCACGCCGGGGTGTTGCCCTTCGACGGGCTGATGCTGTCGGTGGCGGTGCACGACGAACACGCGGCCCATCGGGACCTGCGGCTGTTGGCCGCCGACATGGTGTTCGACCTGCCCGTGGTCGGCGCGGCGGCCCGCAAGGCCGGCCACACCATGGCGTGCACGACGGACGCGCAGCGGCTGCTGGCGGCGGGCGAGCTCACCGCGGTGTTCCCGGAGGGCTACAAGGGGCTGGGCAAGCGCTTCGAGGACCGTTATCGGCTGCAGCGGTTCGGCCGTGGGGGGTTCGTGACGGCGGCGCTGCGCACGAAGGCGCCGATCATTCCGTGCTCCATCGTCGGTTCCGAAGAGATCTACCCGATGCTGGCCGACGTGAAGCTGCTGGCGCGGCTGTTCGGGCTGCCCTATTTTCCGATCACCCCGCTGTTCCCGTTGGCCGGCCCGGCGGGCCTGGTGCCGCTGCCGTCCAAGTGGCGCATCGCGTTCGGCGAGCCGATCCACACCACCGACTACGCCGCCTCCGACGCCGAGGACCCCATGGTCACGTTCGAGCTGACCGACCAGGTGCGCGAGACCATCCAGCAGACGCTGTACCGACTGCTCGCCGGCCGGCGCAACATCTTCCTCGGCTGACACATCCCGGCCCGCTGAGAAGCCCTCCGAGAACGCAGCGCCCCGGTGCCTGACGACACCGGGGCGCTTTGCGTGCAGGACTATTTGACCAGCGTGAACTGGCAGACGTTGGTGTACCCGTCGCGGAACAGGTCCGAGCAACCCCGCAGGTACTTGAGGTAGATGTCGTAGGTTTCCTGCCCCTTCAGGGCGATCGCCTCGTCCCTGTGCGCCTCGAGCGCATCGCCCCAGGCGGTCAACGTAGGGACGTAGTTCTTGCCGATGAAGTGGTGACGCTCGATCGTGAAACCCGCGTCAGTCGCGTACTTGTCGACCAGGTCGACCTGGGGCAACTTTCCGCCCGGGTAGATCTCCTTCAAAATGAAGCTGATGAACCGCAGCAGGGTCATGTTCACCTTCAGGCCCATCGCCTTGCCTTCTTCGGCGGAGGGCACCACGATCGAGTGCAGCAGCATGCGGCCGTCGTCGGGCAGCAAGTCGTAGTACTTCTTGAAGAAGGTGGCATACCGTTCGTACCCGGCGTCACCTGCCCCGTCGGCAAAATGCTCGAACGCGCCCAGCGACACGATGCGGTCGATCGGTACGTCCCCGGGGAATTCCTCCCAGCCCTGGATCCGCACTTCTTTGCGGCGAGGGCTGTCCATCTTGTCGAACTCAGCTACACAGTGGGAATGCTGGTTCTCGCTCAGCGTCAGGCCGATGACGTTGACGTCGTACTCGGCCACCGCGTGGCGCATGGTGGATCCCCAGCCGCTTCCGATGTCGAGCAGGGTCATGCCGGGCTCGAGGTTCAGCTTGTCCAGCGCCAGCTTGCGCTTGGCGTACTGGGCCTCTTCCAGCGTCATGTTCGGACGCTCTTCCCAGTAGCCGCAGCTGTAGGTCATCGACGGGTCGAGCCAGAGCTTGAAGAACTCGTTCGACTTGTCGTAATGAGATCGAACCGCCTGAACCGGCGGCTTCAGCTGGGTGCTGCCCGTTTCCCCCTGCGACGTCATGGAATCGACCCTACTTTCCCGCTGATATGGATGCTACTGCGGCGAAGGTTTCTTCAGTGCCGGCGTCCTGGTGTGCGGCTTCGCCCAACATCGTGACGATGCTGGTCACTATGGGGTCGCCGTCCGCATCTGTCACCTCGCTGCGGATTTCTACAATCACCGTACCGTGCGACTCGATGACCGAGTCAAGATACGTGTCGAAATACAGTCTGTCGTGGGCGACTATCGGCCGGTGAAACTTGAACTTCTGGTCGCGGTGGATGACCCGGGCGATGTTGATCGGGATGTTGAACTTGGTGAAGATCTCCAGCTGCACGCGCCGGCCCGCGACGGCCAGGAACGTCAGCGGGGCCACCACCGCGGGATAACCGGCCGCCTTGGCGTCGGCCTCGCTGAAGTGCGACGGGTGCTCGTCTTTGATCGCGAGCGCGAACTCCCGGATCTTCTCGCGGCCGACCTCGAAGTAATCGGGTGCCCGGTAGTGGCTGCCGATCAGGTCCTGGGCTCCTTCGGTAATTGTCATGTCGGCCGCTTTCCGCTCGAAGACGTGTTCAGCGGCGCAGCTTATCAGCGCGGCTGGCGTCGTGACGCCAGTGCCGCCAGCGCGCCCCCGGCCGCACCCAGCGCCAGGGCCGACGGGACACCGATCCGGGCGGCCTTGCGGGCGGTGCGGAAGTCGCGGATTTCCCAGCCCCTTTCACGGGCCAGGCTGCGCAGCCGGGCATCAGGGTTGACCGCGACCGCGGTGCCCACCAGCGAGAGCATGGGGACGTCGTTGTAGCTGTCGGAGTAGGCGGTGCAGCGTTTGAGGTTCAGCCCCTCCCGGATCGCCAGCGACCGCACCGCGTGCGCCTTGCCGGTGCCGTGCAGGATCTCGCCGACCAGCCTGCCGGTGAACACCCCGTCGACCGACTCGGCGACGGTGCCCAGCGCGCCCGTCAGCCCGAGCCGGCGCGCGATGGTGGCCGCGAGCTCGTAAGGCGTGGCGGTGATCAGCCACACCTGCTGGCCGGCGTCGAGATGCATCTGCGTGAGCTCGCGGGTGCCGGTCCAGATCTTGTCGACGATGATCTCGTCGTAGATCTCCTCGCCCAGGTCGACGAGTTCCTGAACGGGCCTGCCCTCGATGAACGTGAGCGCCTTGCTGCGGCCGGCGGCGACGTCGTTGCTGTTCTCCTTGCCCAGGAGCTGGAACTTGGCCTGGGCATAGATGAATCCGAGCACGTCGCGGTACGTGAAGTAGTCGCGCGCGGCCAGCCCGCGGCCGAAGTGCACCGCCGACGAGCCCTGCACCAGCGTGTTGTCGACGTCGAAGAATGCGGCGGCGGTCAGGTCGACCGGCGGCTGGGCGGGGACCTCGCCGGCCTCGGCGGCCGCCCGCAGGCCCTCGAGCGCCCGCGCGGCGCTGGCCTCGGCGGCCAGCGTTTCCAGGTCAACGGGACCTGGACGGTCCGCGCTGCACGACTCGGCGGAAGCCATCGCTGCACCTCCTCCATGCTGTGGCGACCGGTGGCTCGTGGTCGGCCGGCCGGTATCAACCCTATCCGGCGCCTCTCCGGGACGGGATTACGTGCCTGGCCTGGGGTGGTGGTTCGATCTCGGCGATGACGCGCGAAATCGACGGCTGCGTCGTCTCGAACTGTGCCGCGACGAATTCCTCGGTGACGTTCGCCTTGAAATACATAAGCGTCGCTTCGAGGGCTTCCGAAAATTCTAGGCAGCGTGGCCGGCCCTTTCCGTTGTACCACACGAACCGTTCCGAAATGAGTCGATAGAGTTCGTCGAATTGCTCTTCCGTCAATCCTGTCGTACTCTTGGTGCGCAATGGTCGCTCCCGAGTGAGAAATACCTTGGAAATGTACTTCTCAATTCTCGAGCAGCGGCCATTGATTTTAGCTTAGCGACACGCGTGTTTCGCAAATGCACTCACCCAACTTTTGAATAAGCCTCCTTGTTGATGCCGTCATCGATCATCCGGAAAGCCCCTCGCTCGCGGCGCCCTAATGGCGGTAGGCATCAGAATCCGGAAACGCACGCCGCTGATACCAGTACTTCTCCGGCGAGCGTATTTGCCTGCAGATGTCAGTCGCCCTCCCCGAGGCCCAATGCCGCTCGGTCGAACACCACCCAGTCGTCCGCTTCATTTACGATTTGAATACCGCTGATCTGAGTGGCAGCTTTGACCATTTCTTTGAGTGCTTCCCATTGCATCCCTCCATATCTGATCGCGGGACGCGATCGGGTGGTATACCCACGTAACACACGCGGCAGGTGGTCAATGGCGAACGTCTTCATGATTGGTTGGCCGTCTTCGCTCTGTGCGTTCGCTAACTCCATAAATATCTCGCGACGTCGGAGCTTGGACGCGATCGATGGGAGTAAATTCTCTTGCGGTGTGCGGACGGCACGGGTAATGAGCTCCTCAAGCGGGTCGCCGGTATTGCCTAACAGCTCGGTGGAGCTGTTGGTAGTCATCATTCTTGGTCGCTGGCCGCGGAGGGTTTCGGTGATCTGTTGCTTGTTCATTGCAACCCATTTTGAGGCGCGATTGGACAAGATTACCCAGTCGAGATCTGGCATTTCCAACGCGGCTGCAAGGGCATCTTCGAACGCGCCACCTGCGAACTTTTCTGGCAAATCCGGGTGATCTTTCGATGTGTACAGCATCATGGCGTGCTTGCCGTCGGGAAGCCGGAGCAGGGGAGTTGCGTTGAGCTCCTTTCCTTCGTGCAGAACAGTCGTTCGCGGGAAAAATAGTTCGACACCCCTAAGCGCCGAGAAAAGCTGCTGAGTTGCTTCCGGCGACTTCTGCTCGGCGGCAATATCGATCAGTGCTTCCACACTAAAGGCATCCGGTGGAGTCAAGGTCGAGACCTCTCGTAAGGCGTGAATTTGTCATTAAGTCTATCGTATATTCCTGTTAGATGGTAAGTCTTCCCGGAAGGGTTGAACGGATCGTATGTGCACACCGCAAGGTCAATGTCTCCCATGTCTTCGTGTATCAGCGCGCTGATCAATGTCGACTTCGCCACTGTTAGCGGTGAACCCAAAATGTTCAAGCCGTCGGGAGGATGAATAGTATAGTTCGGTATTGCTTCTCCGGCGTAAAATGTCTTGGAATAAACTCCGGATGTGTCGCCACCGGTCTCAGGACTCCCGACATAGTGGGATCGTTTATGTAGTGTCGTGACCTTTAACGCTGTATTTGATCTTGAGGTCGGTG
>NZ_VMQU01000158.1 GCF_007714205.1 Mycobacterium helveticum
TGGTCCAGGGATTTTTCCGTGACCCGAATTTGGCCTACATCGCGGCGTGACTCGACTTACTTACGATCGCCTTAGTAGGCATGCGTTGGCGTGCGGGCACGATTTCTGCAGCGGTAGGCCGCAATAGCCGTTGGGTAGTGCCATTTTCGCGCGGGCAAGGTTCTGTTTCATCCACTCGCCATCAGCGAGCGTCTCGTCGATCGTGGTGTCGACCGGTTCGCCACGGATGTTGATCTCCTGGGCGCGTTCCCACTGCTCGCGGATGGTGGTGTCGGCCAGCCGGGCATACACGGCGGTCATGGTGTGACTGGTGTGGTCGAGTAGCCGTCGGACCACCTCTTGTGGCACCTCATGGTTGATCCATCGTGTGGCTGCCGTGTGCCGGAACTGATGAGCGGTGACATGAACTGGCTCACCGAGTTCATCTGTGAAACCACAGGTTTCGAGCCACTGCCCGAGCTGGAAGTGGAACGTCGCGCTGGGAATGGGCAGCCTTCCGTCGGGGTTGGCGCTGCCGCGGCAACAGCACACCTGTGGCCGGGAACTGCTGTCGTGTGCGTTCCTGCTGCGTCTGGATCATGGCGGTGAGTTCGTCGTCGATGGGCACCACCGCGTCGCGGCGCATCTTGTGGTTGCGGTAGCGCAGATAGACCGCGCCCTGCGGGTCGCGGGCCAGGCAGTCCAGCGCCAGCCGGGTGGCGTCACCGATGCGCAGGCCGGTGCGGATGAGAACCTCTACCAGCAGCCGGAACTTCGAGTCGGCGATCCGGTCGAGGTTGGCGACGTTTTCCAGCTGGCCCATGACGAACTCGGGAATCGCCCGCGGTGCCGGTGTCTCGTCGCGGCTGGGCTGGTCGCTGGGATACAGCTGCGCTTCCGCGGGCAGTGACGCCCAGCGGTGCTGGCGCACGGCATGCAGAAACCCGGTCACGGCGCCGATATCGGTGCTGCGGGTCTTTGGGTGCGGGAGCTCGACCAGCAGTCGGGCCAGGTAGCCCTCCAGCGCCACGCGGTCGAACGCGCTGGGGTCTGTCGAGCTCGCCAACCCTGGTGTCAGCCGCGACAGCCGCACCAGCGCGATGCGGTCCTTACGCAGCTGGCCCAGCCCGACACCACATGACATGCGCCAGCGGCTCCATCGCTTGACCAGCTCCCGCAACCAGCGTGGTTGCACCACAGTGAAATCCAGCTGAGCACCGTCGTGGTCGGCGACGCCGAGGCGGCGCAGCCGCCACACGTCACGCTGGTATTCGTTGTCCCAGCCGGTCCCGTCGCGCACGTCGAGCAGGCACTCGATGGCGTAACCGAGGAACGCCCGCGGTGTGTTGACCGACGCCGCGGCCGGCGGTCCGATCAGCCAGTCGGCCAGCGGACGCTCCAACAGCGACTCGGCGCCACTGGCGACCAGATGGTCCAACAGCGCTTTGATTGACCCAGGCGTGGTGCGGGTCCGGTTCGCATCGACCCGGCATTGCAGCGCATAGCCGATCTCCAACCGCAGCCGCGGCGGAAGCAGCCGGAAGTCGAAGCGGTCCTCGCCATAGCCCACGCAGTGGGCGATGAACTCGGCGGTCGGCGGGCGCCCACGCTGGCGCCACCGAGCGTCGTGGGACCGGCACCAGCCCCCGTCCAGTTCGGCCCACAACGCGCACCCCGGGACCGCGCACACCGCCGCCGGTGTGCTCGCGACCTCTGGCTTCCACAACTCGACAGGTGGTCGTCCGGCTCTCTGCCATCTTTGGGAATGCTGGTAGCACAACCGATACCGATGCTGGCCAAACCCGCATTCGTGCACCAGGAACGATTGCAGCTGCCGATGACCCATCACCGTGGGATCCGCAGTCGCGGCCCAAGCTGACCGGCCCGGCCGACCGGCCTGTTTCCATCGGCCCAGATGGGCCAGACACAGCGCGGCGTATCGACTGGAGTGCACACACCCCGGCACCGCGCACGCGGGCGTGCCAAGGATCGGATCGCCCACGGCGGGCACCAGCACGTCGAGCCGGAACTCCGGACGCACCATCGCATCCAAGCGCTCGGTCAGCGTCGGATTGAACGGCCTGGCCAGCGCCTCGACGCTCACCGCGGTTCGTCCCGGCCGGTCAGCCATCCCGCGGTCACCAAGGCGCGGCGCGCGTCCTCGACCTTCAGGTGCGCGTAAACGTCGGTGGTGGTGGCGATCGACGCATGCCCCAATAGATGCTGTACCACCTCGACCGGCACCTTGCGGCGCAACAGCTCTGTCGCATACGTATGTCGAAACGAGTTCGGCCCGAACGCGATTCCGGTCCGCTCCCGAATCCGGCAGACCAGGTCATAAACACTGGGATAGGTCATCGGACTCCCGACCGGACCCGACCATAAGTTGACGAACACGTAGTCGCTGTCTAGATCGCCGTACTCGGCATGCAGGTAATCGGCGTAGAGCCTAATCACCCGGGCCGGCACTGGCACCTGTCGGCCACCTCCGCCCTTGGCCCGCGCCCGATTCGAGTTCCGTCGCGGCACTACCGAAACCAGGCAAGCTGCGGCGTCGATGTCGCTGTGGCGCAACCCCAGTGCTTCACCGATCCGCAGCCCGGACTCGCTCAACAGGGTGAACAGAAACCGGTCCCGCAGCCGATCACACGCGGCGGTGATCGCCACAATCTGCTCAGCGTCCAGGGAGTCGGGGATGCGCCGCTCGGCTCGCAGCCGGATCCGCTTGCTGCGTTCCGGTCTTGCGCCCAAGTGCGCCAGCAGCGGCCGCCACGATCCGCCGCGTGTCCCGCGCCGCTGCCAGGTGGTCAGCAGATCACCGAGGTCCACGCCGTGGCGTTGAGGGTGCGGCGGAGCTTGGCGAGCATGTCTTCGAGGGGCGGGTTCGGTCTTTTGGTCGTAACAGGGTTCGGCTGCGTCGGGGCTGGCGAGGTCGTCGGTGTGGTAGCCGAAGAACGCGTACCAGACGGTCACGAGGGTTTGGATCAGGAACCGCACGGTGCGCTCGACAGCCTTGGCGACGCGGTTGCGGGCTTGGCCGACGCCGAGCAGTTGTTTGCCGATGGCGTTGGCCGGTTCGACGGACCATCGTTGGGCGTAGCGCTCGACGATCTGCGCGCCACGGCTGCCGGTGTCGGTGGTGAACGGCGCCGGGCCGTAGCCGGTGGTGGTGTCGGGCTCGCGGACCAGCACCAGCTGGCCGGGTGCGGTGAGGAGGTTGCGGTCCTGTCGGGTCTCACCGGTCATGCTCTCGTTGACAACGGTCAGTCCCTGCTTGCTCAACATGTCGGCGACGAGCCACCGCAACTGGTCGGTGGATTTTAAGGTTTAAGGTTCGAGCACGGCTCCCGCGCCCGGAGCAGGGCCATAGATCACGGCTCGGCGCAGATCGCTTAGGGCGACATGGGTAAAAGGCGTGGGACCATTGTCCCCGCGCTGCCCGCGCCCGGCCGCCCACGTTATCGCGGCGTCCGACGAAGCGCTCGGTCGGCGCGGGCGTCCCAGGTCCAGCCCGGCAGATCTCGGAGCCGTTGTGCACGCTCAGGGTCAAGGGTTCCCCGGGCATGGTTGGTGCGCTGCGTGTTGACCCATGATCCGAGCTTGAAGCCATCGACCGTGTAGGAGAACGGAATGCGGGCATCCCCATTGCGGCGAGCATACTCAAGGACCCGGTTGTAGCCCTCCTCCCACTTGGCGACCACAGCATCCCACTCCCAGCCCGTCAGCTCCTCCAGACGTTCGCTCCGGTCGCGGCTCAGGGTGTGCCTCCTGCTGCGCTGATTCGCAACCCACGCACCGAGCCTGTAACCGTCAACCGTGCAGGAGTACGGGACATTCGCGTGACCGGTGCGCTCGACGAAGGCCACCAGTAGCGTGAAGCCTTCCTCCCACTGGTCGCCGTGCGGGGTCCAGGTCCAGTCCGGAAGCACCTTGAGACGCCGTGCGCGCTCAGGGTCGAGGGTGCCGTCCCGGTACCGGTCGCGCTGCACTGCTACCCAGTTGCCGAGCTTGTATCCGTTGAAGAGGTGGCGAGACGGGACGCGAGCGTGCCCAGTCTGTTCTACATAGTTCAGGAGATGGCTGAAACCCTCCTCCCACTGGGCGTCGATCACGTCCCAAGCCCAGCCCGAAAGCTCCGCAAGGCGGTGAGCGCGGTCAGGATCGAGAGCGCCTTTGGCGTAGTACACCCGCTGCGAAACGACCCAACTGCCGAGCTTGACGCCGTTAAACACACAGGTCGCCGGAACCAGGGCATTTCCATGTTGTTTCACGTAGTCCAGGAGGCAGGCGAAGACCTTCTCCCACTTCTCGGCGCGGGCGTCCCAGGCCCACCCCCGCAGCGTCTTGAGACGATGTTCGCGGTGGGGGGCCAAGGTTTTTTTGGCGTAGTTGACACGCTGCGCCATCACCCACTGCCCGAGTCTGGAGCCCTCCATCGTGTAGCCCTGCGGAACCAGCGCCGTCTCGTTCTCTGCCACATACCGCTCCAGTAACCCGAACCAAAACTCCCACGGCGCCGATGCCTGCTCGACGAGCCGGGTGTCGAAGGCTTCGGCGAACGCCGGACCCACGGTGACCGGCACATCGAGGTGAATCTTGTCCGGCAGCTTTGGCACACCACGGCGACGACCCAACTCGCGCCGCAGACTGTCGATCTGCTCAGCCAGCTCGTCGTCATGCGCACGCAGCGCCTTGATTACGTCCCACACGGGCTTGAACGCTGAATCGTCCAGCGCCACTTCGGGATCAACGTCGGTGTCGATGAAGACGGGAATCACGATGGTGCCAACGGTTTTGTCATCAGCCTTCCGGATGGCACGACCAACCGCCTGAACGATATCCACTTCGGAACGCCGTGGGTCGATGAAGGCGACACCGTCTAGGGTGGGAACGTCCACGCCCTCGGCCAGGCAGCGAGCGTTGGCCAACAGGCCGCGCTCGCCGTTGCCAAGGCGGCTCAGGTGCTGGAGCCGGATGTGACGCTCCCCGGCGGTCATCTCGCCAGAGGCGTAGTCGGCCCACAGCTCGCCCTTGGGCCACTGGGGGCCGGGCATCCAGTCGATGACATCGGGTAGCTCGGCGGCGAAGTCGCGAGCTCTGTTGACTCGGGAGTGGAAGCTGATGATGCGGCGCAGGTCGTAGCGCCACATCGCCTTCGCCAGCCCGATCTGTCCGGCCAAGCTGCGGGCGTCGGTGACATCCTGCCCGCCCCGGGTGACTAGCGTGCCCCGTTCCGTCCACTTGAGATAGGTGGCATCGTCCACCCCCACCACCACCACCTGATAATCGGTGAGCAGGTCACGCCGGATCGCCTCGCTGAACCCGAGACGATGGAACACCGTGCCGAACACAGCAGGGTCATCCATCGACGCGACTTCAAAGTCGTCCTCCTTGGCTGCCTTGATGACCCGTCCGGTGTAGTAGCGCGGCGTCGCCGTCATAAACAGCCGCCGATGAGCCTTGATGCGGTCGCCATCGATGACCGTTGCGAAGTCCGAAGACACAGGTCCGGCACAGCGGTGTGCCTCGTCGGCGATCACCAAGTCGAAGGCGGGAACCCGGCCCAGCGTAAACGCTTCGGCGATCCGCGGTGACGACTGGTAGGTGGAGAACACCACACGGGGACCGGACCGCTTCTGTAGGAACGTGGCGATGTCAGCCGGGTTCGTGGTGACAGGCACGCCCAGTTCGCTGACGCGGGCGACAGGGATGTCGTCGTCGCAGCCTACGGTCTCGTCCGAGCAGACGGGCAGCGCTTCGAACGGGGTCTTTGCGTTCGTCTGCCAGACACGCAGCGTCTGTTTGAGCAGCGACAGCGACGGCACCAGTATCAGCACCCGGTCGGCGGCGATCTTCTCGACGATGAACAGCGCCGTGAGGGTCTTCCCGGTGCCGCACGCCATGATGAGCTGGCCGCGATCAGCGTCCTTGAATCCGCTCTGCACATCCCTGATCGCTGCCTGTTGGTGGTCCCTCGGCTTCGCGGGCTGCCGCGGCTTGGATGGACGCAGATTGGCAATGCTGGCGGGCCAGTCCACCTCGGCGGTGAGCAGCGTGCTCAACCCGACGACGGATACCTTCTTCTCCTGCGCGTCGATCGTCCGCTGGGCCAGTGGATGCATTTTATCGGTGGTGGCAATTAGCAGACGGTGGGAGAACACTGTCCGTGAAGACTCCGACAGAAACTTGTCAACGTCGGCTTTGGTGACGGAATACTTCTCCGCGTACACCTTCGCCTGAACTGCCCAGAGCCGCCCAGCGCCGTCTTCAGCGACGAGGTCGATACCGGCGTCGATACCCCAACGCCCCGGCCAGTCATTCCAGAGCCACACTCGCCGTAGGGTGGCTTTGTACATCGGGTCGTTCGCCAGGAACCACTTGCAGACGTGCTCGAACTGTTTGCCCCGGACCCGCGGGTCGGGGTCGAGGGCCGCGAGGAGGTCGTCGAACTTGGGCATCGGGGTTCAGCGTAGCCAGCGCCGCCGACCTTCGTCAGTGGATGAGTCAGGTGTCCAAACGCGCGAGACGGCTCACCGTCTTGATCACGAGATCACCGATCTAGGAACGTCCTTCAGCGAGAGACATCGTCCGAGTCGAGTAGTGCTTCTTCCCGCGATGCCACCTGAATGTTCGCTACGGCGTCGCCGCGCTGAGCAGATCCGCGATGCTACCTCCGGCTTGGCCAGCCGACACGCCGGCTTCACATCGACAACCTTCGGTCCTTCATCAGTGATCAGCAGAAATTCTGAAACATGCTTGCGCTCAACGCCACCGCGCAGCCGCACCAGCAGGAATGGCTGTGAACAGATGCGGTCAACTGAACTGTCGAAGTCAGCGAATAACAGCCTCGCCAATTCCAGCCGCGACTCGTAGATGACGTGACGGCCCTCCGTTGCTGACCAGTAAGTCCCGGAATAGTGCTTCTGCCCGGCACACCACCGGAACTCCCACCACGGGCAAGCCGCCACCAGAGCATTCGGATCGACGTCGGCAAGCGCTACCGCGGACACATCGGCGGTCGGGGCGGTTCGGAACCGCACCGTGATGGTCGCAGCGGCCCCACCCGCCGAAACCATGTCTCCGCTACCGCTCGGTAGACCCTGAGCCCGAAGTCATAGCCACAGGATGGCCCTCACGCGTCTGTCTGCGAGGAACGCTGATCGGCGTGTCTCAGCGCCGCTTCAAATTTGAAGTCCTCTTGAATTCGCCCGTGAGATTTTGAACCGCGGCGCGAGACCGTACAGAAAAACCGCATCACCTTGCCATGTTGGCGAACCGCGACAAGTGCAGCTGGTGCGCGACGGTCACCGTCTTGGTGGGGCCGTTGCGGTGTTTGGCGAGAATGAAGTCCGCCTCTCCCCCGCGCGGGTCGTCGCGCTCGAACGCGTCCGGCCGGTTCAGCAGGATCACCATGTCGGCATCTTGTTCGAGACTGTTGTGGACGCTGATGCCGTTAGCGACGAAATTGTGTGTGCCGTCGACGGTTCCGTCGTAGACGTCCTGCGCGCCGAGGCTGGTGATCTCGGCGACCGTGTCCCAGAAGACGTCATTGGTGGCCAGCGCGTGAATGGCCGGGTCGTCGAGCAGCGCCGCGGCGCGATGCAGCCTGCCCCGGCTTGGCGAATGCTTCCACATCGTCGACCCGCAGAACTGAGCGCCCATGGCGGCGGCGAACCCGCGGTGCGTCATCTGCTTGGCGGACAGCGCCTCGCGGACTCGCACCCACACCTCCTTGGGCACGGTGTCCAGGTTCGTGTTGCGCGCCACGCCCTCCAGCCGCGCCAGTACCTCTTGTGCCGCCGCGGCTTTCACGCCGTGGACGCCGACGTGCCGCAGGAAGCGGGCCTGATTCTCCGCCCCGTAGATGCAGAGGTGCCACCCATCGCGGTAACCGAGTTTCGTCGCGCGCTTGATGCGCGCGAACACTCCGACCCGCAGCAGCAGTTGCGCGACGTCATCGATCAGGCGCCGGCTCGTCGACGCGTAGTAGATACGCCCCTGGCCGGCTTTGTCGTCCCACCGCACCGACCCATCGGTCGCCCACAGGTGCCGCAGGAACAGCGCAACCTGGTCGTTGGGAGCGCGGAATACCGGCTCCGGAACGAACTTTTCGTAGCTGCGCTTGCCGAACAGCCCCAGGCCGTCCAGCCACGCCGCGATCGGGTTGCGCTTGCCGTGGGTCAACCGCTCCGGCGCCGGCAGGCGCAGCGTGGTCACCCGCGCCGCCGGGTATTCGTCGCGGACGGCCCGCACGCCGAAGTGCGCGGCGGCGATCGTCACCGCGCCGAGGTTCGCCTCGTCCACCGACGCGTAGCGGATCGGCTGGCGCTTCACGCACGACCCGTCACCGATCATGTGGGCCAGCAGGATCACCTCGGACTCGTCCATGCGCTGGGTGTCGAAGGGCTCCGGGACAAGCCGGGGTGCCGCGATGCGATCGCCGACCTGCAACTGCTCCAACGGGGTCCAGCCGTCGAGCTTCATGAAGGGGTGGTTGCCGGTGGCCTCAACCTCGCGGCCCGAGGCGAGCCGGAGCCTTAACACCTCCTTGTGCCCGCTGGGAAAGACGTTGGTCATCGGACGGGCGACCATGCGCATCCGCTCATCCAGCGACCACACCCACGGCCGCTCGCCGGTCCGCATGAGCTCACCGAACGTGACCTCGGCGCCGGTGTCCGCGCGCAGGATTCGCGTGGCGGCGGTCAGGCACCCCGACTCGCGCAGGTCCGAGAGCAGCGGCTTCTTGTCGGTGCGCTGCTCGGGCCCACGGTTGAGCTGGCTGATCGCCACCACCGGAACCTCGAGCTCCTTGGCCAAAAGCTTGAGGTGCCGGGAGAATTCGGACACCTCGATCTGCCGGGACTCGACCTTCTTGCCCGACGTCATCAGCTGCAGGTAGTCCACCACGACCAGCTTCAAGTCGGCTTTCTGCCGCAGCCGGCGCGCCTTGGCGCGGATCTCCATCATGGTCAGGTTGGGCGAGTCGTCGATATACAGTGGTGCCTCGCTGATCTCGCTCATGCGCCGGGCGAGCCGCGTCCAGTCGTCGTCGCTCATCCGGCCCGACCGCATGTCGGCCAGCTTGATCTTGGCCTCGGCCGAGAGCAGCCGCATCACGATCTCGGACTTGCTCATCTCCAGCGAGAAGATGACGCTGGCCATCCGGTGCTTGATCGAGCAGGACCGCATGAAGTCCAGTCCCAGGGTGGATTTCCCCACCCCGGGTCTGGCCGCCACGATGATCATCTGCCCGGGGTGCAGGCCGTTGGTCACCTCGTCGAGTTCGGTGAACCCGGTCGGCACGCCGCGCGCGATGCCGCCGTTGGAGGCGATGGCGTCGATCTCGTCCATCGTCGGCTGCAACAGGTCCTCGAGCGGCACGAAGTCTTCCGACATCCGCCGCTCGGCGACGGCGTAGATCTCGGCCTGCGCGCGGTCCACGATCTCGGCTACGTCGGCGCCCTCCGCGCCGGCGTAGCCGTACTGCACCACCCGCGTCCCGGCCTCCACCAGCCGGCGCAGCAGCGCCTTCTCGGCCACGATGCTCGCGTAGTAGCCCGCGTTGGCCGCGGTGGGCACCGTCGAGATCAGCGTGTGCAGATACGGCGCCCCGCCGATGCGGCGCAGCAGGCCGCGGCGGTCCAACTCCGCCGCCACCGTCACCGCGTCGGCCGGTTCCCCCCGCCCGTACAGGTCCAGGATCGCGTCGTAGACGTTCTGATGGGCCGGGCGGTAGAAGTCGCCGGGCCGCAGCCGCTCCAGCACGTCGGCGATCGCGTCCTTGCTCAGCAGCATCCCGCCCAACACCGACTGCTCGGCAGCCAGATCCTGCGGGGGCTGACGACCGAAGTCCTCACTCGGCGGCGCGGACTCCGCGCCCGGCGCCAGGTCGTCGACGACCGCCATCGAGTGCATCCTCCTCCGACTCACGTGCCCGAACGTACATTCGATAACCGGTATTCAGACCATAAGCCAAGGCACTGACACGCCCCGCCGCACAGCACCCGCATCACCTCGTGCCGGGAGAACGCTAAACGTTGCTGGCGCGGACTGAAAGGGGCCGCTGTTCATAAGGCTGTGCATGGTGTGTGCATATCCTTCGACACCTGTGTTGAGCGGGGTGTGGAGAACCTGTGGATCAAATCGGCGTGCCCCGGCATCTCCGCAGATACGCGTCATACAACGCCACACCTTTGGTGTGGACAAGAATCTCGTCGGCGTGTCGGGCCAGGTTACCGCCCCGGGCGTGTTGCCTTTCGGCCAGATTTTCGCTGCGTTACGCGGGGGTTAAGGCACGCGCGCGGACGTTACGCGAAATTAGTTCGCTGGCGCGGTCGTGCGCGACCGCACCCGCGGGCCAACGCGGGGTGCGCAGCGGGCACAACTGCCTCCGGGGGGGGGGGGGGGGGGGGCCCCCCCCCCGCGCGGGGCAAATTTGGGGGGTTTGGGGGGGGGCCCCCCCCGAGGGGGCGGGGGGGGGGGGGCGCGGGGG